>NZ_PYME01000021.1:0-101614 GCF_003025515.1 Photobacterium gaetbulicola
CGACGTAGATAGGCAGGGTGTGTAAGCGTTGTGAGGCGTTGAGCTAACCTGTACTAATTGCCCGTGAGGCTTAACCATACAACACCCAAGGGGTTTTAACGGACTCCACGAACACTTGGATGAGTGTCGAGAACATCAGCTTTCAAGATTGTAAGAATTTTGCTTGGCGACCATAGCGCTGTGGACCCACCTGATCCCATGCCGAACTCAGTAGTGAAACGCAGTAGCGCCGATGGTAGTGTGGGGCCTCCCCATGTGAGAGTAGGACATCGCCAGGCTTCCAATTTAGATTATCGCAGTGAACGTGCGGTGATTTGAGTGGAGCGGTAGTTCAGTTGGTTAGAATACCGGCCTGTCACGCCGGGGGTCGCGGGTTCGAGTCCCGTCCGCTCCGCCACTTATTAAGAAACCTCAGTCGAAAGGCTGGGGTTTTTTTACGTCTGTCGGATATGTTCGCCTTGCAGGCGAATGAGTCCCGCTTGTGCGCAAGCCCGGCCGCTCCGCCACTTATTAAGAAGCCTCAACTAGGCGTCCCCGACGAAAGACGGGGTTTTTTGCTATCTGACGCTCCCGAAAGTGCTGTGCACTTTTTCGCGGAACTAGGCGTCCCCGCCGCAATGCCGGACCATCGATTCCCGGTCGTCGCCACTTATACTAAGCCCAAGCTGTAATGCCTGGGCTTTTTGCGTTGTACTACAGGCTAAATTGATTGCTGTTGGAAGAGCTCTACAAGCACAGGAATCAAGAAAATCACAATTGAAGGATTGACCGAAAATCCCCCATCGCGGCCTTCCTTACTGATAATTATAAAAGTGCCTTAGCCACTGCTCGGCAATGGCGGTTTCATCACTTTCATTGAGCGGCTGGATGCCCGGTTTGAAGTCTTTGGGTTGGCAGAGTAGCTGTAGCCCTGCCAGCATATGGGCCGCTTCGAATAAATACAGGGTGGGATCCCCCATACCGGTTTTGAATGGGGTATTGGCCGACTCACCGCCAGCCAGGAGGTAGAGCCGGTGGCCCTGCCTGGTTTGGTATTCGCGGATCAGTTTATTGCCGCCCACTTCAGTCAGGGCGCCATTGGCGATCAGTGTCGGGAGATTTAGCTCATCATCGGCTGAGGTCACGGTGGCGATAAAGCTATTGTCACTAATGACATCGAGTAGGTGCTCAGGGATAGCACCATTGCCAGTACAGCAGTAAATGAGGTTACATTCGCAGACCAGGCGTTCTATCGAGCACACTTGGACGCCATTGCGAGGAAATTGGGTCAGCTTTCGTGGATCCATATCAGCCACGAGAATATTGCCGATAGCTTTGCCCTTGAGGTATTGGATCACCCCGCACCCGAGGTTTCCCGCGCCGATGACACCGACCTTGAGGAAGCCATCGTTATTGAGTTTTAAACCAAATTCTTCACGCAGGATCTGATCGGAGTAATGGACGATGCACTCTGAAGCTTCATAGTCGGCTGGGGCCTTGATGCTAAGATGGGATACAGTGACAAGTGGATGGCTCATGTCGCGGTTGAGGTATTTGTACAGGCCGTTAGCGGTGAGCTCGGTGATCCCGACCAACTGCTCTTGAAAGACGTTGCCCAGGTGTTCGATTGCATGAGAGAAATAGCCGCCATGATCGAGTAACAGGAATTTACTGTCAGCTTCAACATATTGGCGAATGAAGGCTTCAGCAACGAGTGGATCCCGCAGATGCTCTTTGGTGATTTCAGGGTCGGCAATCGAGCAGCTGGGCAGTTTTTCGATTGTGCTTTTTATCTCGCTGTTGCCATTGGCTGTTGCCCCTTTGGGAATAAAAATGAGTTGATGGGCCAGCTCAGCAAGGACATTGATGTAAGGCAATGAGCCCTCATAGCAATGCATGACCGAAAAGATAATGAGATTGTTCGGCGTGTTGTAGCTCTGTGCTATTTGCTTTAAAAAATCATAGCCCTTGGCGGCATAGAAATCGGAGTAGTACGAATGAGTTAAGATTGGTTGGGGCATTATTTTTATTCCATTGAAAAATTAATTGCAGCCAAAAAGATTCAGTAGCGCATAGAGTAACGGTTCATTTTGTCGGCTTTGTTTACAGCACAGACCTAAATTCATGGGTTGTACTTTTTCTTTTTCCAGCCGCTTGACTTTATTCCCTACTGGGCTGTTCTCTATCACCACATCTGGTGCAATACCTATCCCGCAGCCGAGGGCAACCATGCTGACAATCGCTTCATGGCCACCGACTTGGGCATAAATGTTGGGCCTTATTTTTTTACTTTTTAGCCATTTGTCAGCCTTATCCCGAGCAGTGCCTGAATCCGGCAAGATAAACGGCAAGCTGGCCCAATTGATTGGCTCTGCCAATGCTTTTTGCAGACTCGATGGTGGGAAGAGCGGAGCGATAACTGACATCGAGACATTGTCGAGTTCTATATAGGTCATTTTGCCCGGTAAAGTGTCGGGTTTGGCTGCAATAGCTATATCGGCCTCGTCTTGCTGAACTTTATCAATAGCTTGAGCAGGATCACCGGTAAGTAGCTGTATTTCGACTTGTGGATAGAGCTGGCGAAAGCGATTAAGAATATCGGGTAAGTGGCTATAGCTTGCAGTGACAGAGCAAAAGAGTTTGAGTTTGCCCTGTAGCTGATGGTGATGGTCAGAGAGATCTGCTTTGATTTCCAGCCAGCTTGAAGTGATTAGCGCTGCGGTCGGCAACAGGGTCTGCCCGGCAGAGGTGAGCTCGACACTTCGGTTGTCACGGACAAACAGGGGCTGTCCTAGGTCTTCCTCAAGGCGCTGGATAATACGGCTGAGTGCGGAGGGGCTGATATGCATGGCCTGGGCGGTCTGGCTAAAGCTTTTTGACTCGCACAGGTGGAGGAATAGTTGCAAAGTTCTTATGTTCATCTTCCGTGTTGCACTTTTTGCAATGACTTATTGTGAATATATCACTTTGCGCAACTTACTGCGTGATCTACTATCGGATTATTCGACAAGCACTGTCGGCCCAAGGAATAGAATTCACGGAGTTTGCTGTTATGGCTAATTATTTCAACACCCTAAATCTTCGCCAGCAATTAGATCAACTAGGACGTTGCCGATTCATGGATCGCAGCGAGTTTGCCAACGAGGCTGATTACCTTAAAGGTAAGAAAGTCGTTATTGTTGGCTGTGGCGCCCAAGGCCTTAACCAAGGTCTGAACATGCGTGACTCTGGCCTGGATGTGGCTTATGCCCTGCGTCAGGCTGCTATCGACGAGCAGCGCCAGTCTTACAAGAATGCAAAAGAAAATGGTTTTGAAGTAGGTAGCTACGAAACACTGATCCCGCAGGCAGATCTGGTTGTTAACCTGACTCCGGACAAGCAGCACACCAATGTGGTTGAAACGGTGATGCCGCTGATGAAGCAAGGTGCGTCACTGGGTTACTCTCACGGCTTTAACATCGTTGAAGAAGGTATGCAGATCCGCCCTGATATCACGGTTGTGATGGTAGCACCGAAGTGTCCTGGTACCGAGGTGCGTGAAGAGTACAAGCGTGGCTTTGGTGTGCCAACCCTGATTGCGGTTCACCCAGAAAATGACCCGCAGGGTGATGGCCTTGAAATTGCCAAAGCTTGGGCTGCTGCGACTGGCGGTCACCGTGCAGGTGTGTTGGAGTCATCTTTCGTTGCGGAAGTGAAATCAGATCTTATGGGCGAGCAGACTATCCTTTGCGGTATGCTGCAGGCCGGCTCTATTGTGTGCTACGAGAAGATGATTGCTGACGGAGTGGACGCAGGCTATGCCGGCAAACTGCTGCAGTATGGCTGGGAAACCATTACCGAAGCACTGAAGTTCGGTGGTATCACTCACATGATGGATCGCCTGTCTAACCCAGCGAAAGTGAAAGCGTTTGAGTTGTCTGAAGAGCTGAAAGAGCTAATGCGTCCGCTGTACAACAAGCACATGGATGACATTATCACAGGCCACTTCTCTAGCACCATGATGGCTGACTGGGCAAACGACGATGCTAACCTACTGGGCTGGCGTGGCGAAACCGCTGAAACAGCATTTGAAAACTACCCTGATACCGACGTAGAAATTTCTGAGCAAGAGTATTTCGACAATGGTATCTTGATGGTGGCCATGGTCCGTGCTGGTGTTGAACTGGCATTCGAAGCAATGACAGCTTCTGGTATTATCGAAGAGTCGGCTTACTACGAGTCGCTGCACGAGCTACCGCTAATTGCCAATACTATCGCCCGTAAGCGTCTTTACGAGATGAACGTGGTGATCTCTGATACGGCTGAATACGGTAACTACCTGTTCGCTAACGTGGCAACGCCGCTACTGCGCGAGAAGTTCATGCCATCAGTTGGTACCGATGTCATTGGCAAGGGCCTAGGCGAGAGCTCTAACCAGGTGGATAACGCAACCCTAATTGCCGTGAATGACACTATCCGCAACCACCCGGTTGAGTACATCGGTGAAGAGCTGCGTGGCTACATGACAGACATGAAGCGTATCGCTGTGGGTGGCTAAGCCCCCCAACACGGCAAACATGAAAAAGCCCGGATGATAATCCGGGCTTTTTATTGGGGTTTTTAGCAAGGGAATTTATTCTTGCTCGGTATCCGCTTTTGGCGCCATTCGGCTTTCTAGCTCGTCAAGCTTCTGCTCAAGTGCTGACAGCTTCTGGCGGGTACGCAACAGCACCTGGGTCTGTACATCAAATTCTTCGCGGCTGACCACGTCCAATTTACCAAGCTGTGCTTGGATCACCTGGCGAACTTTCTGTTCAACATCATTGCCTAGCTCTTTGACTGGCTGAGGCATCGCGTCCTGGATCTGCTTGGCCACTTGCTCAAGTTTCTTTGGATCAAACATAGCTTAGTTAACTCCGTAACGGCATTTCATCTGTTGTCGTTATTTTATTCAAATATAACAGGATTGTCGTTGCTGTTGGTACAAAATAAAAGAGGCCGTTAAAACGGCCTCTTGGTTCTCGGTTTTTTGCTTAGCAATCGTGCGCTTCTTTCAGGGCGTTGCGTGCTTCATCGGCACGCTTAAGCTTTTCCAGATCTTTGTCCTCGACGAAGACGGGTAGCGGCTTGTGGATGCTAGCAAGATAGGTGTAAATCACCGGCAGCACAAACAAGGTGAACACCGTACCAATCGCCAGGCCGGCAACGATAACAATACCGATGCTGAAACGCTGGGCGGCACCGGCCCCGGTCGCGTATAGTAGCGGGATCAGACCGGCAATCATCGCAGCCGTGGTCATCAGGATCGGACGCAGACGAATTTTCGCCGCTTCCATCACTGCCGCCATGCGATCCTTCTTGTGGTGTAGCTGCTCTTCTTTGGCTACCTCACAAATCAAGATACCGTGCTTGGTAATAAGACCTATCAGGGTGATCAGGCCGACCTGCGAGTAGATATTCATCGAGGCTGCGCCCCACGCCAGGGCGATCAGGGCACCACAAATGGCAAGCGGGACCGAGACCATGATTACCAACGGATCGCGCAGCGATTCGAACTGGATAGCCAGAACCAGGAAGATGATTGCCAGTGCCAGGGCAAAGGTGGTGTACAGCGCGTTACCTTCGGTCACGAACTGGCGGGCCTCACCCATGAAGTCATACTGGTAACCGGCTGGAAGTGTACTGGCCGCTTCGCTCTGGAACCAGCTGATGGCATCACCCATGGCGACACCCGGTGCCGGAACCGCACCCACCGTTGCCGAGTTCAGCTGGTTGAAGTGTGGTAGCGAGCGTGGCTCGGAGACAACTTCAATTGTTACCAGGCTGCCCAGCGGGATAGCCTTGCCGTCAGCGGCACGGACATAGTAACCCTTGAGTGATTCCGGGTTGAGGCGGTACTTACGCTCTACCTGCGGGATCACCTCGTAGGAGCGGCCGTTGAGGTCGATGCGGTTGACGTAACCGTCCGCCATCATGGTACTCAGGGTGATACCGATATCTTGCATGGTCACGCCGTAGGCGCCGGCCTTGTCCTTGTCGATCTTGATCTTCATCGTTGCCGAGTCGTAGTTCAGATCGAGATCCGAGTAGACAAACATCGGGTTGGTTTTTACCTTGCCCAGGATATCGCTACTGATCTGGAACAGGCTCTCGAAGCTGTTCGGCGTGGTGATCACGAATTGGATCGGTAGGCCTGACCCCGCCCCTGGTAGCTCTGGCATCTGGAATGCCGTTACCGCCATCTCCGGTACGTCTTTCACCAGATCGGTGACGCGCTTAACGACTTCGGCCTGGCTCGCTTCACGTTCGCTCCACGGCACCATGGAAGCAATACCGAAAGCCTGGTTGGAGTTAGGCACACCAGAGAATACCTGGGCAAAGGCTACCTCAGGCTGCTCGACCAGAATACGGTTTACCTCAGCCATGGTGTTCTCGATGTAATCAAGGTTGGCATTCGACGGCGCGGTACCCATCATCACCAGTACGCCCTTATCTTCCGACGGTGCCAGTTCACTTGGGATGAACTTAAATAGCAGCGGCAGGGTACCGAATACGATCAAGGCGAACACAATCACTACCGGACGCATTTTCATGATCCCGCCCAGCATTTTCTCGTAGCGGTTGGTCATGCGATCGAGGAAGTGGTGCACCGTGGTTTCGAACTTGCTTGGCTTTTCGTTGGCCTTGAGCATCTTCGAACACATCATCGGCGATAGCGTCAGGGCGATGATCCCCGAGACAAATACCGAACCGGCCAGAGTCAGGGCGAACTCCTTGAACAGCGAGCCGGTGATCCCGCCCATCATGGCGATAGGCGCATATACCGCACCCAGGGTCAGGGTCATGGCGATAACCGGAACCGCGATTTCACGAGTACCGATAATCGCTGCGCGGAACGGGGATTCCCCTTCTTTGATATGACGGTCAACGTTTTCCAACACCACGATGGCGTCATCCACCACCAGGCCGATGGCCAGTACCATTGCTAGCAGGGTCATCAGGTTCCACGAGAAGCCGAACGACTGCATCACCATGGCTACACCGATCAGCGATAGCGGGATGGTGACAATCGGGATGATAACCGCACGCAGCGAGCCGAGGAACAGGGTGATCACCACCAATACAATCAATGCCGCTTCGGCAATGGTCTTGATAACTTCATTGATCGACTCGTTAATCGCAATCGTCGAGTCATACATGATGTTCATCGAGATGTTACTTGGCATGTTGCGCTGAAGTTCAGGCAACAGTTCGTAGACATCGGCAGCAATGTTGATCGGGTTGGCGCTCGGTGCCGCGTTAATGGCTGCGACAACGGCCTCTTCGCCGTTGGCCGAGGCACGGTAAACATCGTGGCTTTTCTCGAGGGTGACCTTGGCAATATTCCCAAGACGGATCACCTGGCCTTTCTGGGTGGAGACCACCAGTTTTTCCAGCTCGTCGGTATTGCTCACCTGGGTGTCGGCGGTACCGTTGTACAGCACGAACTCGCCGGTCGCCTGGCCGGTTGCCGACTGGTAGTTGTTGGCATTCAGCACGTTCATCACGTCTGCAGCGGTCAGGTTGTAGGCCGCCATCTTGGCCGGATCCAGCCATACGCGCAGGGCGTATTTCATCCCGCCGTACAGGTCAACCTTGGAGACACCGTTGACGGTAAATAGCTGCGGGTTGATTACTCGCTCGAGGTAGTCGGTGATCTGGCTCGAGGCCAGCTCGTCACTGGTAAAGCCGATGTACATGACCGCGGTGGTCGAACCGGTCGACATGGTGACGGTCGGGTCTTCGGCTTCCTTAGGCAGTTGCGAACGGACCGAGTTGGTCTTGGCCAGAATGTCGGCCAATGCCGCGTTCGGGTCGGTGTTCAGCTTCATGGTGACCGTGATGGTCGACGAGCCCAGTACCGATGACGAGGTCATGTAATCGATATTGTCAGCCTGTGCGATAGCTTGCTCCAGCGGCTGGGTAATAAAGCCCTGGATCAGATCGGCACTGGCACCGTAGTAGCTGGTCGTTACCGTGACTACGGTATTGGTCATGTCAGGGTATTCCCTGACCTGCATCTTGAAGATTGCCTGCAGGCCAAGAAGGGCGATCAAAAAGCTGATCGATACCGCTAACACAGGACGTTTAATGAAAACATCAGTAAAGCGCATGTCTCCTCCGGATCACAGCATTGGGGTTTCCGCTGGGGCTTCCAGCGAGTTGCTTTCTACCACACGGACTTTGGCATGGTTGCTCAGGCGCACCTGGCCTGAAGTGACCACGGTATCACCCGCTTTCACTCCGTCGAGGATATGGACGTTGTTCCCTTTGCGCTCACCGACCTTGACCACGGACTGCTTGACGCGCAGTACGCCGTTTTCGTCTTCGCCGGCCAAGTAGACATTGTCGCCATACAGGGTGTAGGTGATGGCTGTCTGCGGCAGGATGATCTGATCTTCCAGCGTCGGCAGGATAATATGGGCACGGGCAAACATACCGCTGCGCAGCTGGCCTTCGTTGTTCGGGATGTCAGCCTGAACCTGGACCAAGCCACTTTGGTAGTTGACCGCCGGTTCAATTGCGCTGATCTCGCCGCTAAATGGTGTTTCCGGGTAGGCATCAACGAAGATTTCGACATCCTGCCCGAGGTGGATTTCAGAGATATCGGTCTGCGGCACGGTAAAGCGCAGTTTCATCAGCGAGGTATCTTCAAGGCGCACGACATCGGTACCAGGCTGGATATACTGGCCGAGGTATACATTACGGAGGCCGACCACACCGTCAAACGGTGCTTTGATGGTGCGGCGCTCGATAGTCGCCTTCAGGCTTTCGATATCGGCAACCAGTGAGAAATACGACGCTTCGGCATCATCAAAGGCTTCTTTGGAAATCGACCCTTTCTTGAATAGGCCACGGTAGCGCTCATACTTAGCTTTGGCCGCTGGCAGGCGGGCCTGGGTGCTCTTCAAGTTGGCGATTTCCACATCTGAGTCCAGCGCCAGCAGTTGTTGGTCGGCTTTTACGGCGGCACCGGATTCAAAGTCGATGGTTTGGATCACACCAGAGACTTCGGTGGTAATGGTGACACCCTGATTAGGTTCGATAAAGCCGATCGCTTCGATGGCCGGCACCCAGTTGCTCGGATTGGCGGTGGTGACCGTAACCGGAAACTCTGGCTCTGGCATATTGGCCATGTACACGGCGATTTTTTGTTGTTTGAAGAGATTGAAACCAATCACGCTGCCAAAGAGCAGACTCGCGACCAGTAGCATCACTATCCATTTTTTCATGGTTGGGTGTGCTCCGAAGTTAGCTAATGTATGTTAATGCTGAATAATGGCGTCCCAAGAGGCCTGGATGGCCGCCTCTAGGGCTTCATCGCTGACCTTGTAAACGCCGTTGATATGTTTGCGAGCTAAGCAAGCACTTGGCTCAAGGCTCAGTGCGCTCAAGATTTCGTTGTCGAGGTTTTTGAATCGGCCTGACGCCTTCCCTTCCTCGAATAACGTATTCACCTTGGCGAACATTTTCTTTTCTAATAATCGTTGTTCATGGCTTTCGCGCCGTGGCAGGTTTTCGAACTGGCCGCGGTTGATCAGTGGGGCATCATCCTGGGTGGCCATGTTCCAGATGTTAAGCCACATGGTGCGAAACCTATCCTCCAATGGCATGTCATCTGACACGTTCTGGCTGATTTTGTTCGCGACGTAGGCCAAAATGTGATCATGAAGCTGATGCAACAGATCGTCTTTGTCCTCGAAGTAGCGATAAATGGTCCCTGCGGCTACCCCTGCCTCCTTGGCCACCATTTGCATCGATATCCCGTGAAAGCCATGTTCCGCCAGTAACGTTTCCGTTGCCTGGAGGATGCGTTTTTTCTTGTCACTCATAAACGGCAGTTGTAAAAAAAGATAGTGAATGAATGTTCATTCATAATTTTATGGTGCCTGATTAATTGTGCAAGCAGTTTTTTATGTCGTCAGGATAAGCAGGCTTGATACGGAGCCGAATAGACAATGGCGGTGAACCCGTTACAATGCGCCTGCTGACCCGAAGATCAACACAGGATAAGTCAATGAAACTGAACCCAAGGCAAAACGAAGCGGTAAAATACGTTGCTGGACCGTGTTTGGTCCTTGCCGGCGCAGGCTCGGGCAAGACCCGGGTGATCACCAATAAAATTGCCTACCTGGTTCAGCAGTGTGACTACAAAGCCCGTAACATCGCGGCGCTGACTTTTACCAACAAGGCGGCCCGGGAAATGAAGGAGCGGGTCGGCCAGACGCTGGGCAAGCAGGAAGCCAAGGGGCTGATGGTCTCGACCTTCCATACCCTGGGGCTCAACATTATCCGCCGGGAGTACAAGGCGCTGGGGCTCAAGGCGAGCTTCTCCCTGTTCGACGACCAGGACCAGATGGCGCTGCTCAAGGAGCTGACGGAAAAGCAGATCGATGGCGACAAGGATTTGCTCAAACAGTTGCTATCGACCATCTCCAATTGGAAGAATGACATGCTGTCGCCGGCAGAGGCCAAGGCTCATGCCAAGAGCGAGCGTGATCAGATGTTCGCCTACTGCTACGAGATGTACCAGCGCCAGATGAAGGCCTACAACGCCCTCGATTTCGATGACCTGATCTTGATGCCGGTGCTGCTGCTGCGTGATAACCAGGAAGTACGTCAGCGCTGGCAGAACAAAATCCGCTACTTGCTGGTGGATGAATACCAAGACACCAACACCAGCCAGTATATTTTCGTCAAGCTGCTGGTGGGCGAGCGTGCCCGTTTTACCGTGGTTGGCGATGATGATCAGTCTATCTATTCCTGGCGCGGTGCCCAGCCGGAAAACCTGGCGCTGCTAAATAAAGATTTTCCTAGCCTGAAAGTGATCAAGCTGGAGCAGAACTACCGTTCGACCAGCCGGATCCTGCGTACCGCCAATATTCTGATTGCCAATAACCCGCACGTGTTCGAGAAGACCCTGTTCTCGGAGATCCCGGACGGCGAACTGCTCAAGGTGATCACGGCCAAGAACGAGGAGCATGAGGCGGAGAAGGTGGTCGGGGAATTGATTGCCCACCGTTTCCTCAACAATACCCAGTATAAGGACTATTCTATCCTCTACCGGGGTAACCACCAGTCACGGTTGTTCGAAAAGGCACTGATGCAAAACCGGATCCCCTACAAGATTTCCGGCGGCACCTCTTTCTTCTCGCGCGCTGAAATCAAGGATATCATGGCGTACTTGCGCCTGTTGACCAACCTCGATGATGACAATGCATTCCTGCGTATCGTCAACACCCCCCGTCGCGAGATCGGTCCGGTGACGCTGGAGAAACTGGGTACTTACGCCAATATGCGTGGCAAGAGCCTGTTTGCGGCCAGCTTTGAGCTGGGGCTGGAGCAGCATCTGTCGGGCCGGGGGTTGGAGTCCTTGCAGCGGTTCACCCGGTGGATTGTTGAACTCTCCGATAACGCCGAGCGTGGTGATACCGTGGCGGCTGTCCGTCAGCTGGTACGCGATATCAATTACGAGGACTGGCTGTACGAAACGTCGGCCAGCCCGAAGGCGGCGGAGATGCGGATGAAGAACGTCTCGGATCTGTATAGCTGGATCACGGCTGATCTGGAAGGGGATAATTACGATCAGGAAGAGAAGACGCTCAAGGAAGTGGTCCAGCGCCTGACCTTGCGCGATATGATGGAGCGGGGTGAAGACGACGACGATGCCGATCAGGTCCAGCTGATGACCTTGCATGCCTCCAAAGGCCTAGAGTTTCCTTACGTCTATCTGGTCGGTACCGAAGAGGGGATACTGCCCCACCAGACCAGTGTCGATGAGGATAACGTCGAGGAAGAGCGCCGCTTGGCCTATGTCGGGATCACCCGGGCCCAGAAGGAGTTGACCTTCACCCTATGCAAGGAGCGCCGTCAGTTTGGCGAGCTGATCAAACCGGAGCCGAGCCGATTCCTGTTCGAGCTGCCGCAGGATGATCTGGAGTGGGAAGCGGACAAGAAGCCGATGACCCAGCAGGAAAGAATGCAAAAGGGCCAAGCCCACATTGCTAATATCCGCGCGATGTTCAAGAAGTAATTCACGACCGACGGATCGGAAATAAAAAAGCGAGGGCCGCATGGCACTCGCTTTTTTTGTCGCTGGGGAGGGGCGGGGATCACAGCCCGTCAATCATATGGTTGATGGCAGCAACGATTTCGTCATCGCTGCAGTCCATACAGGAGCCTTTCGCTGGCATGGCGTTGAAGCCGTTGATGGCATGGTCGGCCAAGACATCATTCCCTTTGGCAATACGCGCACTCCAGTCTGTTGCATCACCAATCTTCGGTGCACCCATGACTCCTGTTCCATGACAGGCTGCACAGAAGGTACCGTAGACGGTATCGCCGCTACGTGGGCCCGCTGCGACAGCAGGGCCGGCAGGGGCATCGCCCTCAAGGTAAACGGAGCCTACCGGTTTGATACGTTCTGCGATAGCTTCATCTGACATATCGGCCGCCATCGCGGTACCGGTCAATGTCAGGGCAGCAACGGCCGCTACCATAAGTTGTCGAAGAGAAAATTCCATTGAGCTCACCTTTACACTTCCAGATCATTATGTGCGATTGCCACAGTCTTATTCGTGCTTGTTGTTAGTCGAACTGTTGAGACAAGGCAGTGATTATTTACAGAATGTTTAATTTGTAAAAACATCGTGATTATATCCGCTATTTTCGCTGTGATAAACTAGGGGGCTGCTTTTGTATGATACGAATCAATAGTTATTTGCCTATATTTCCAGCGAACGAGAAAAAAACTAAAAAAAACACTTTACGACAGGGGTCGTGATCCGTAATATTCACCTCCGCCGATAGGGCACGCGCCCGTAGCTCAGCTGGATAGAGCGTTGGCCTCCGGAGCCAAAGGTCGAAGGTTCGAATCCTTTCGGGCGCGCCATTCCGGACATTGGAAAATTATTGGCAAAGAAACAATGGTGGCTATAGCTCAGTTGGTAGAGTCCCGGATTGTGATTCCGGTTGTCGCGGGTTCGAATCCCGTTAGCCACCCCATATTTTAAGGGTATTGATTATAATATCAGTATCTAGAGGTGAAAACCTCAACAGAATTAAGTCGGTGAATAGCGCAGTTTGGTAGCGCATCTGGTTTGGGACCAGAGGGTCGGGGGTTCGAATCCCTCTTCACCGACCACTTACAGCGGTGGCTATAGCTCAGTTGGTAGAGTCCCGGATTGTGATTCCGGTTGTCGCGGGTTCGAATCCCGTTAGCCACCCCATTATTTCAGGTATTTTGATACCTTGGCATTAGCCTAAAAACATTGTCGGTGAATAGCGCAGTTTGGTAGCGCATCTGGTTTGGGACCAGAGGGTCGGGGGTTCGAATCCCTCTTCACCGACCACCATTGAAAGCCTCGTCAGAAATGACGGGGCTTTTTTCGTTCCCCTTCCCTCTTTCTTACTTCCCTCACGGCAAGTGAAAACGCTTCAGCAGCAAGGCACCGGCTTCGCGCATATGGTTGTAGTGTGATCTGCTGCCAATAATGTTTTGTTACAGGTTACCATTCGGCTATAAAGGCATTACTCCCTATTTCACGCCAACTGCTGTGATTCTCGTAGTGATTGTTTCTGTATTGTTAAGTGTCTTGATGTTCTGTTTGACTATTTATGCAATATTGAAAAGTGTTAGCTATATCAAATAAGCAGATTTATAGTTTGTTTCACTGCTAGTTATCTGTGTTGCGTGTGGTGGTCATACCTGGATTTGCTCCTAACTTCCTATCGTTTTACCCACCCTTGTGACTATTTATTCTTTTTTTATTCGATTTGATAGTTTTTACGCGTGTGTTGTTGATTTTTTGTGAAATATTTGACAGATTGTGTCCTGAACATATATTCAGCAAATTATGCTGAAAGAAGGGATTCTATTTTTCAGACAGGGCAGAACGCTGCCAAGCAGTTGGGGTCTGGTAATGGCTTTATTGGAAGTGAAAAACCTGCGTATCGAATATCCATCACGACATGGGGTTCATGCAGCAGTGAAATCGCTCTCGTTTTCGATTGAACGAGGCGAGATTGTAGGCGTGGTCGGTGAGTCCGGTGCCGGCAAGTCGACCGTTGGTAATGCGGTGATTGACTTGCTCAGTCCGCCGGGCCGGGTAGCCAGTGGTGATGTCTATCTGGATGGTGAGTTGATTTCAGGCCTGACAGCGGAGCAGATGCGCTCGGTACGCGGCTCGAAAATCGGTTTTATCTTTCAGGATCCGATGACTTCACTCAATCCACTGTTTACGGTTGAACAGCAGTTGACCGAAACCATTGTCACCAACTTAAAGGTGAGTCAGGAAGAAGCCGCCAAACGTGCGATCAGCCTGATGGAGCAGGTCGGGATCCCGCAACCTGAGCTGCGCATCAAACAGTATCCGCATCAGTTTTCAGGCGGTATGCGCCAGCGGGTCGTCATTGCGATTGCCTTGGCCGGCGAGCCTGATTTAATCATTGCCGATGAACCGACAACGGCGTTGGATGTCTCGATTCAGGATCAGATCCTTAATCTTATTCGTGAGCTGTGCCAGAAGAAGAACGTCGGTTGTATGTTGGTGACTCATGATATGGGGGTGGTTTCTAATGTCACTGATCGGGTTGCCGTGATGTACCGTGGTGATTTGGTCGAAATAGGGGAGACCGAGCAGGTATTGTGTCGTCCTAACCATCCGTACACCCAGAGCCTGATCTCGGCCGTGCCTCGCTCTGATATTAAACTTAAGCGCTTCCCGCTGGTGAGTTATATTGAACAAGCGCAGGAAATGACCCAGCTGGATGTGAAGAACCACTGGCTGGGACAGAGCGAAGATCAGCGCAGCTATACCGGGGCCCTGTTGCAGGTCGAAAACGTTAACCTGCGCTTTGTCACCAAGGATTCGTTTTTCGAGAGCCGCCGAGAATACGTGCAGGCCAACAATGACGTCAGCTTTGAGATCTTCGAGGGTGAAACTTTTGGCTTGGTGGGTGAGTCAGGCTCCGGTAAGTCGACCATTGCGCGGGCGATCACCGGCTTGTACCCGCCGAACTCCGGCAAAATCACCTTTGAAGGTGTCGATCTGACAGCCCTCAAGAATGAAGCTGAGCGCCGCCCGCTGCGCCGCCAGATGCAGATGGTATTCCAGAATCCGTACACCTCGATGAACCCGCGGATGAAGATCGCCGATATCATCGCTGAACCAATTCGTTTCCACAAACTGACCGAAAACGAGAGCCAGACCCGCCAGATCGTCGCTGACCTGCTGGATCACGTTGGCTTGGGTAGTGCCGCTGGCGTGAAATATCCACATGAGTTTTCCGGTGGCCAGCGCCAACGGATTTCGATTGCCCGGGCATTGGCCACTCGACCTCGCCTCTTGATCTGTGATGAGCCGACTTCGGCACTGGATGTGTCGGTACAGGCGCAAATTCTTAACTTGCTCAAAGATCTTCAGGATGAGCTGAACCTGACCATGCTGTTTATCAGTCATGACCTCCCGGTGATCCGCCAGATGTGCGACCGGATTGGGGTGATGCAGAAGGGAACCTTGCTTGAGGTAGCCCCGACCGAGCAGCTTTTCACCACGCCACAGCACGAATACAGCCGCCAGTTAATTTCGTTGATGCCCGAGTTCAAGGGCATCAGCCAGGAAGGACTCAAGTTAGCTTAATCCATTCATGCCGCTGGCGACAGCGGCTATCGGACACAACAAAAGCAAACACAATAGCAAGGGAGTTACCTCCCCGCATAAAGGAGCTATGCAATGAAAACCATCAAGACCAAATTGGCCGTTGCCTTAATGGCTGCCGGCCTGAGCTTTAGTGCTGCTGCTGCCCAAATCAAAGTTGCCTATGATGCTGACCCGGTATCGCTTGACCCGCATGAGCAACTATCTGGCGGTACAATGCAGCTCTCTCACATGGTTTTTGATCCACTTATCCGCTTTACCCAGGATATGGACTTCGAACCACGCTTGGCAGAAAGCTGGGAGCGTGTAGATAACGAAACTATGCGCTTTAACCTTCGCAAAGGGGTGAAGTTCCATTCCGGCAATGAGCTGACTGCTGATGATGTGGTATGGACGTTTGCCCGCCTGAAAGAATCCCCTGACTTCAAGGGTATCTTCGAGCCACTACTGTCATTGACCAAGGTTGATGACTACACGGTTGAAATTAAAACTGACGGTACTTACCCGCTCGTAGAGAATGTAGCGACTTACATCTTCCCAATGGATAGCAAGTTCTACACAGGTAAAACGGCAGATGGCAAAGACAAAGCGGAGCTGGTGAAGCACGGTAATTCTTTTGCTTCTGGCAACATTTCAGGTACCGGCCCATTTATCGTCACATCCCGTGAGCAGGGCGTAAAAGTTGAGTTTGAACGTTTTGCTGACTACTGGGACAAAGGCTCGAAGGGTAACGTTGACAAGCTGACCTTGGTGCCAATCAAAGAAGACGCGACCCGTGTGGCCGCGCTGCTGTCTGGTGGCGTAGATATGATCGCGCCAGTTGGCCCAAATGACTACAACCGTATTGAGCGTGCCAAGGATGTTGAGCTGATCACCATGCCGGGTACCCGTATCATCACTTTCCAGATGAACCAGAACTCCAACGAAGCGCTGAAAGATGTGCGTGTGCGCCAGGCGATTGTCTACGCCATCAACAATGAAGGTATTGCCAAGCGTGTTATGAAAGGGGCTGCAACCGCTGCAGGCCAGCAGAGCCCTGTGGGCTACGCGGGTTATGACGAGAACCTGGCACCGCGCTTTGACGTTAAAAAAGCCAAGCAGTTGATGAAAGAAGCGGGTTACGAGGATGGCTTTACCCTGACCATGATGTCGCCAAACAACCGCTATGTGAATGATGACAAGATTTCACAGGCGGCAGCAGCCATGCTGGCGAAAATTGGTATCAAGGTTGATCTGAAAACCCTGCCAAAAGCTCAGTACTGGCCTGAGTTCGATGTCTGTGCGGCAGACATGATGATGATTGGCTGGCACCCAGATACAGAAGATTCGGCAAACTTCACTGAGTTCCTGACCATGACCCGTGATGAAGGTACAGGTAAAGGCCAGTACAACTGTGGCCATTACTCGAACAAAGAAGTGGATCAGCTGATTGTCGAGGCTAACAAAGAGACCGATCTCGAGAAGCGCAGTGCGATGCTCAAGAAGGTGGAAGAGCTACTGTACAACGATGCCGCGTTCGTTCCGCTGCACTGGCAGGATCCATCCTGGGCTGCGAAAACAAACCTGAAGATTGGCTCGATTGTTAACGGTATGAACTTCCCGTACTTCGGTGATCTGGTCGTTGAAGAGTAATGGTAATACCGCCGCCGGGTAACCGGCGGCTTGTCAGCACCGGCTGTGGCCGGTGCTGTTTTTAAGGATGAATAAAGGGGCAGGGAATGTTTACGTTTCTGGTCAAGCGCCTGTTTCAGGCACTGATAGTGATGTTTGTGATCAGTCTGGTGGCGTTTGCCATTCAGGATAACCTTGGCGACCCGCTGCGTGAGCTGGTGGGACAGTCGGTATCAGAAGCTGAACGTCAGCAACTTCGTGACGAGCTGGGTCTTAACGATCCGTTTATCGTCAAGTACAGCCGATTCGTCGGTGATGCGCTGCAAGGCGACTTGGGTACATCGTATTTCTTCAAGCGCCCGGCGGCCGAGGTGATCCTCGATAAACTCGTGCCTACCCTGGAGCTGGTGTTCGGGGCGACCCTGATCATCATCGTGGTGTCGATCCCGCTTGGGGTCTATTCGGCAATCCACCCTCATAGTTTTTTCACCAAAGTGGTGATGGCCTTCAGTAGTATCGGTATTTCCATTCCGGTGTTCCTGACCGCGATTATGCTGATGTATGTGTTTTCGATAGAGCTCGGCTGGCTGCCATCCTATGGGCGGGGCGAAACGACCAACCTGCTGGGTTGGGAGTCGGGCTACTTTACCCTTGATGGGCTGCGCCACTTGGTGCTGCCGTGTATCGCGCTGGCATCGATCATGCTGCCGCTGTTTATCCGCTTGGTACGCTCTGAAATGCTGGAGGTACTGAGTTCGGAATATATCAAGTTCGCCAAGGCCAAGGGCCTGGCGATGAACAAGATTTATTACCAGCATGCGTTGAAAAACACCATGCTGCCGGTACTGACGGTCGGCGGTGTCCAGATCGGTACCATGGTCGCCTATACCATTTTGACCGAGACGGTATTCCAGTGGCCGGGAATGGGCTTCCTATTCCTCGAGGCGATCAATCGGGTCGATACTCCACTGATCACCGCCTATGTCATTTTTGTCGGCCTGATCTTCGTGGTCACCAACACCATTGTTGACCTGCTATACGGCCTGGTAAACCCAACTGTAAACCTGACTGGCAAGGGAGAGTAAGTTATGAGTAGTACCACAGTCGCTGCCCCAAGCCGTTGGGAGCGTTTCAAGCAGTCAGATTTCCTGTATTACTTCCGCAAAGACAAGGTGGCGATGGTCAGCTTTGCCGTCTTTATGGTGTTTGCGGTGTCGGCGCTGCTGGCCCCGGTGATTGCCCCGACCAACCCGTATGATCTGTCGACCATTGATATTATGGACTCAGAGCTGCCGCCTTCGTGGATGGAGGACGGCGATAGTCGTTTCCTGCTGGGCACGGATAACCAGGGCCGGGATATTTTCTCTACCATTCTGTATGGCTCGCGTCTGTCGCTGACCATTGGTTTGTTGGCGGTGGGCTTGCAGCTGGTGCTGGGTGTGGTCATTGGTTTGAGTGCCGGTTACTTTGGTGGCCGGGTTGATAGCTTCCTGATGCGTTTTGCCGATGTTCAGCTGTCATTCTCGACCATGATGGTGGCGATTATCGTTTCGGCGATTTTCCGTACCGCGCTTGGCTCTGAGCTGTTTGCCCAGTATGCGGTGGTGATGCTGGTGGTGATCATCGGTATCGCCGAGTGGCCGCAGTATGCGCGGACCGTACGGGCTTCGGTGCTGGCCGAGAAGAAGAAGGAATACGTCGAGGCAGCTAAGGTGATGGGGTTCAAATCGCCGCGGATCATGTTCCGCCATATCTTGCCGAACTGCCTGTCGCCAATCTTGGTGATCTCGACCGTGCAGGTTGCCAACGCCATCATGTCCGAGGCGGCCTTGTCTTTCCTTGGCCTGGGTTTACCGGTTGACCAGCCGTCGCTGGGCTCGTTGATCAGCATTGGCTTTAACTATATCTTCTCTGGCTCCTGGTGGATCACCGCCTTCCCGGGACTGGTACTGGTCACCTTGGTACTGGTGATCAACCTGTTGGGGGACTGGCTGCGGGATGTATTCAACCCGAAAATTTACAAAGGGTGATAGCCAAACGTATCGAGATTCATTAAGTTGTTCCCATTGCTTGTAAAATGAGTGGGGACAACGATGATTGATATCGGGGTAAACTTGACCAACAGCCGGTTTGACAAAGACCGTGAAGAGGTCGTGGCACGTGCCAAAACGGCGGGTGTCCACGGCCTGATTCTTACCGGTACCAGTATCGAAGAAAGCCAGCAGGCCCTGGCGATGGCTCGTCAGTGGCCGGGCTATACCTATAGTACAGCAGGGGTTCATCCTCATGATGCAAAGAGCGTCCAGGATTTGGCCTTGCCAGAAATCCGAGAGTTGGCCGCTCAGCCCGAAGTGGTGGCGATCGGTGAATGTGGGCTTGATTTTAACCGTGACTTTTCCCCTCGCCCGCAGCAGGAAGCGGTGTTCGAGGCCCAGCTGGCATTGGCCGCTGAGCTGAACATGCCGGTGTTCATGCATTGCCGCGATGCCCATGAGCGCTTTATGGCGATCCTCAGACCATGGCGGGATAAGCTTCCTGCGGCGGTACTGCACTGTTTCACCGGAACACGTCAGGAGCTGAGCGACTGTCTGGCGCAGGATCTGCACATCGGTATCACCGGGTGGGTCTGTGATGAGCGCCGTGGCACCGAGCTGCGTGAGATCGTCGGTGATATCCCGGATAACCGCCTGATGGTGGAAACGGATTGCCCATATCTGTTGCCGCGAGATTACCGCCCCAAGCCGAAGTCGAGCCGCAACGAGCCCAAGTTCCTCCCTCATATTGCCTCGGTTATCGCCGAGTGCCGCGGCCAGCAGCCCGAGCAGGTGATGGCCAATGCTTATGTTACCACCCAGGTATTTTTCAAAATCGGATCACCTTCTGCACAGTGAGGGTGATATGATCCCAATAAAGCGATTTAACCCATAAAAGGAGTATGCAGTGTCTGTATCTATCCAGGGCGCGTTTCCGGCTCGCCGTATGCGTCGCATGCGCAAGCATGATTTCAGCCGCCGTTTAATGGCAGAAAATCAGATTTCTGTGAATGACCTGATCTACCCGATGTTTATCCTGATGGGTAAGAACCGTCGTGAAACTGTTGATTCCATGCCGGGGATCGAACGTTTGTCTATTGATCTGATGCTTCAGGAAGCGGAATACCTGGCTACACTGGGCGTGCCGGCGATTGCCCTGTTCCCTGTGGTATCACAAGACTTCAAGTCTACTTGTGCCTCGGAAGCGTTCAATCCGGAAGGCTTGGTTCAGCGAGCCGTACGCTTGCTCAAAGAGCATGTGCCTCAGATGGGGGTGATCACCGATGTTGCCCTCGACCCGTTCACTATCCACGGTCAGGATGGCATCATCGATGAAGACGGCTACGTCATTAATGACGTCACCACCGAAGTGCTGATCAAACAGGCCTTGTCCCATGCCGAAGCCGGGGCCGATGTGGTGGCGCCGTCGGATATGATGGATGGCCGTATCGGGGCAATTCGCGAAGCGCTGGAAGAAGCGGGTTATGTCCATACCCAGATCATGGCTTACTCGGCCAAGTACGCGTCGAACTACTACGGCCCGTTCCGTGATGCGGTCGGTTCGGCGGGCAACCTTAAGGGCGGTGACAAGAAGACCTACCAGATGGATCCGGCCAACAGCGACGAAGCATTGCACGAAGTGGCGATGGACGTTAACGAAGGCGCTGACATGGTCATGGTCAAGCCGGGTATGCCATATCTGGACGTCGTTCGTCGGGTGAAGAGCGAGCTGCAGGTACCGACTTTTGCCTATCAGGTATCCGGTGAGTACGCAATGCACATGGCTGCGATCCAAAATGGGTGGCTGAAAGAGCGCGAGACCGTAATGGAATCGTTGCTGTGCTTCAAGCGTGCCGGTGCTGATGGCGTTTTGACTTACTTTGCCAAGGTTGTGGCCGAGTGGCTGGCAGAAGAGGCCGCAGCACGCCAGGACGAGCTGGACAAACTAAACGAACAATAATGTAAGTATTCACTTACTGTTAGAGCATACAGGGCCAGTGCGAAAGCACTGGCCCTTTTTTCTCGCTTTACATCGGGTTGCTCTAAGGCTTAACGTTGCGATTGATAGGGTTCTGGAGTGAGATCAGGGTCTCGGTCGACTGGACCTCGTCGATGGCCTGCAGTTTGTCGATCAGCACGTACTGCAACTCTTCGATTGATTTGCACATCAGCTTGACGAAGATGTTGTATGCCCCGGTGGTGTAGTAGGCCTCGACGACTTCGTCGAGTTCGTTGAGCTTGGTCAGTGCTGAGTGGTAGTCCCGTGCCGCATTGAGGTTGATGCCGATAAAGCAGCACACATCATAGCCGAGCAGCTTGGGGTTAATGATCACCTCGGTACCGGTGATGATTTCGGCGGCACGCATTTTTTCGACCCGGACATGGACCGTGGCCGGGCTGACATTGAATCGCTTGGCCATTTCGGCATAGGGAGTGCGGGCATCATTCATCAGGGTGTTGAGGATTTCCCGGTCGAGATCATCAATTCGAATCTGGCTGGTCATGGTAGAAGCAATCCTTGGTTTATACGTGCTTGCTCATATCTTATACTGTCGCCTCGCTATGTCGCTAAATTATATTCAAAAAATACATGCTGGCTTGCTAACGCCCCGAACCTGACAGACAGGACTCCCGATCTTTATGCGCTTGATTGCTCTTTTGTTTCTTTTCAGCTGGCTACCGCTCAAGGCATCGGCCTATGACACCTTGGTGGTCCACTCCTACCATAAGGGGATGCGTTGGACCGATGGTATCCAGGCTGGCCTGGAGTCGGTGGCCAGTGCGCAGGGGGTGTCATTGCATGTCAATTATATGGACAGCAAACGCTACCAGTCCCCGGCTTACCTCAAAGAGCTGCTGGATATTTACCGTACCAAGCTGCTGCGGGAAGAGTACCGGGCGATTGTAGTGACGGATGATAATGCTTTGTGGTTGATCAACCAGTTGTCTAATGAAGTCGGCAAGACGCCGGTCATTCTGGCGGGGATCAATGACTATCATCCCGATAAGCACAGTCGATTGAAAAATGTCATAGGCATTCTCGACCAGACCGATGCCGCCGCCAACATCAATCTGGCGCTGTCGGTACAGCCGGATCTGCAAACCATGTATGTTTTGGCTGACAAGACGGTTACCGGGCGGGTCCTGTGGAAGGGGATCAGCGATTTTCTTGCGGATAATTTTCTTAACCTTGAGGTGGTTAGGGTCCAGGAGGGGAGTTTTGACTCGGTACTGGCCGCCAGTGAGGCGCTGCCAGCTCGCTCGGCTATTTTGTTTCTGAGCTACTTCCAGGACAGCCGCGGTAATTACATGGACAGCGGTGACTTCCTTGACCGGTTGACGGCCCGTGCTTCGGCGCCGGTGTACGCCTCCTACAAATACATGCTCGAGCACGGTGTCACCGGTGGCGTAATGATCGGTGGCTATGACAAAGGGCGCCAGATCGGGGCTATGTTGGTTAAGTTGCTGGATGGCAAGATCACTCGATTCCCGACGTTTATCCGCAGCAACGGCAAAGAGATATTTGATTTTTCCGAGGTGGTCCGCTGGGGACTGGAAATTGATAACAATGAAACGCTCATCATCAACCAGCCCCAGAGCTGGTTCCACCGCTACCAGAATGAAATTCGGGTACTGACCGTCGCCCTGACTGTGATGGGCGGGGTGATAGCCTTGCTGGTGATGATGATCCGAAGGCTGCGCAAAGGCGAGCAGCGCCTGCAGCAGAGCAGGGCATTGTTTGAGGGAGTGTTTGATCAAAGCTTCCAGTTTATTGGGATTTTTGACCGGTCTGGCATGTTGGTGTCGGGTAACTTGGCGTTGCACGAATTGGTGGGGCGTGCGGTGGTGAAGTATGATCGGCCACTTTGGCGGTGGTTTTGCTGGAGCCCTGAGGCAGCCCTCAAACTGAGCCGGGCAGTCACGCAAGCACGCAGCCAGCCGGTGCGGATGGAAATTGATATCCAGAGCCACGAAGATGGCAGCCGGATGTTGGATATTGTGATCAAGCGAATGCCGGCAGATGAAAGTGGCGAGGTGCAGCTGCTGCTCGAGGCGCGCGATGTAACGGCACGTCACCAAATGGAGGAAAAGCTGCGCGAGCGCGAGGCAAGCTACCGCCTGCTTTACGAGCAGCAGCCGGTCATGTTGCTGACTGTCGATCGCCAGTCCCGTATCCAATCGGTCAATCAGTTTGCCGCCGATCTGCTGGGCTACAGCAAGCGTGATTTGCTCGGCCACAAGATTGCCAGCTTCTATGACGGCGATGAGCCTGTACCGCAATGCTATATCAGCTCGGCACTGGACAGTGCGGGCCACCGGGTATGGCGGCGCCAGCTGCGCTACTGCTGTGCCGATGGTCGCACGGTATGGATCCGTGAGACGATTCGCCAGGCACAAAATCGCCAGTTGCTGGTGGTCGGGGAAGACATTTCCTCGACCCGTGAGCTGGAAGAACAGCTCGCCTACCAGGCTTGCCATGATTACCTGACCGATCTGTACAACCGCAACCACTTCGAGCAGTCTCTTGAGAAGGCATTGGCTGAGGCTCGAGAACGCCAGGCCCAGCATGCTATGCTGTATATTGATTTGGACCAGTTCAAGATCATCAATGATACCGCCGGCCACGAAGCGGGGGATGAGGCGCTCAAGCAGGTTGCATTGATGCTTCAGGAGATCACCCCGGCGCGGGCAGTTCTGGCCCGCCTCGGCGGCGATGAATTTGCCGTGATCCTGACCGATTGCCAGTTGGCCGAAGCCGTGGCCTTTGGCCGTGAGATTTTACAGCTGCTCGAAGCGAGTGAATTTTACTGGCAGACTGCCCGTTTTAGCTTCAGCGCTTCGATTGGCCTGCGGATGATTGATGAGACGGCCGGGTCGACCCAGCAGGTCCATGCCCAGGCCGATACCGCGTGCTATGCCGCCAAGGATGAAGGCCGCAATCGGCTGCATGTCTATCATCCGGATGACGAGGAGTTGCGTCGGCGTGAGCTGGAAATGGAGTGTGTCAGCTTGCTCCGGCGGGCGCTGTCCGAGCAGCGGCTGGAACTCTACGCCCAGCCCATAGCCCCGTTGTGTTCGAGCAGCCAGGGCCACCACTATGAAATTTTGGTGCGGATCCGCAACGATGATGGCGAAATGATCTCGCCGGGCTTATTTATGCCGGCAGCCGAGCGCTACAACCTGGCCCACCGCATTGACCGCTATGTGGCCTGCGCGGTGATTGACTGGCTGGAGGCCAACCCGGGGGCGGTGGATGCCTTGGATATGTGCGCCGTCAACTTGTCAGGGCAGTCAATCGGCGATCGCGATTTTGTCCATTTTCTGCAGGATAAAATCCGCCATTCTTCCATCCCGGCGCACAAGCTGTGTTTGGAAATTACCGAAACGGCGGCGATTGGCAACATGAGCGAAGCGATCCGCTCGTTCACCCTGCTCAAGGAGCTGGGGTGTCGGATTTCGCTCGATGACTTTGGCTCGGGACTGTCATCGTTTGGATACTTGAAGAGAATGCCGGTTGATATCATCAAGATCGATGGCATGTTTGTCCGTGATATTGCCGACGATGAAGTGGATTTCGCCATGGTGAAAGCGATCAACGAGCTGGCCAAGAAGATGGGCAAACAGACGGTGGCGGAGTTTGTCGAAAACGAGGCGATCCTCGCCAAGCTCGGCGAGCTGGGGGTGGATTACGCCCAGGGCTACTTATTCGGCCGCCCCCAGCCACTTCCCCAGCTGGTGGCTGAATTGAGCCCGAGTGAAGAGGTGGTATAATCCGCGGCTGAATGCCTGTCGAGTTTGGCCGACAGGCGCTGTTTTTTCCGGAGTGTGCGTGTGCAACTAGCTTTAATTTGTGAGTCCCCTGAACGTCAACATGAACTTGATTTGCTGGCTGAACGCTGGGGCCTATCCCATGATCCAGACAGCGTGTTTGCGTTGGTACTGACGGCCGAGCGGTTGGAGCTGCGCAAGCTTGACGAGCCTAAACTGGGGGCAGTGTATGTTGACCTGGCTGGCGGTGCGGTGGCGCACCGGCGAAAGTTTGGTGGCGGCCGCGGCCAGGCGATAGCTAAAGCGGTAGGCCTCAAAGGTGGGGTCACGCCAACGGTGGTTGACGGTACCGCCGGCTTGGGACGTGATGCGTTTGTCTTGGCCTCGCTGGGGTGTAAGGTTCAGATGGTTGAGCGCCACCCAGTGGTGGCAGCGTTGCTGGATGACGGTTTATCCCGTGCCAAGGCCGATAGCGAAATTGGCGGCTGGATCAGCGAGCGGATGACCTTGCTCCATGCCTCGAGCCATAATGCCCTGGAGCTGCTGGCGGCCGATCCTGATTTCGTGGCACCTGACGTCGTCTATCTTGACCCTATGTATCCGCACAAAAAGAAGTCGGCCTTGGTGAAGAAGGAAATGCGAGTGTTTCAGACCCTGGTCGGTGCCGACCTCGATGCGGATGGCCTACTGGCACCGGCGCTGGCACTGGCTACCAAAAGGGTGGTCGTCAAGCGTCCCGACTATGCGGAGTTTTTGGCAGGGCAAAAGCCTTCAACAGCGATTGAAACCAAGAAAAACCGCTTTGATGTCTATGTAAAAGCAGCGATGAAGTAGCGTTCCTCTGAGGGCGGCGGTATATTGTAAATGAGAATAGTTACTCCGGCCGGTTGAGGCCGGATTGCCGGAGGTGAGGGAATGGCAAAGTCGTTGTGTAAATACCGCCGGGTTGAGATCGCGGATCAGTTTTCTACCATCAGTCGAATGGTCAGCACCGCTAACTACATGTGCAGTAGTTGCGCTCGGGTGGCATCTGAGAAAGGGTATCTCTGTAAGCCTAGTGCCCTGAAGCGACCGACAGACATGGCCCATGTAGTGAAGCCGAGCTTGACGTCGGTGGAGACGGCAACAGTCTCCAAGCTGCCCAAGGCCGCATCATTGCCGAGAGGAGCGGTACAGGCGGCAGCCTTGGCAACCGAGCTGGACACGCCTGCGCTTGTTGTTGCCGCTCATCCCGCTGTGGCTGCGAGCCGTAAAGAGGCCAAGAAAAATGCCAAGCAGCTTAAAAAATTGAAGAAACTGGCGAAAAAACAAAAGAAACAAATCAAGAAGGCGATGAAGGCGATACGCCGCTACCAAAAAGTGCTGGAGAAGGCACAAGCGTCGAGCTAGCCGATAAATAAACGGACATAAAAAAACCTCCTGACGGAGGTTTTTTGTTCTGGGCAATTATGATTCTTTGATCAGTACCGCTGTCATCAGGCAGGTGATCACAGAAACAATGATGCCAGAAACGATTAACCAAGGAAGCATATCCATAGTTAGGTATCCATCTGTTGAGCAACGGGAGCCCTATTGAAACCTGTTTACAAAATGCTAGCAATGGGATGGATATAGGTTGAAACGCCTGTTAACAAATAGAAACAAATATTCGCGGCAGGACACATAAACTATTGCTTTTGGGTATAAAAAAGCACCCTTGTGGGTGCTTTTTGATTGCTAGATGTTATGTTGTCTTTGTGTTAATTTTTGGCGGGCAGTGCTACTGTCAGAGCTTGGCGAGACAGCTCGGCAGCGCCTTGCTTGTCATCCAGTTGCTCCATCACTTCCACTAGGTAGCCATAGTCAGTTACATCGCTGCGTAGGGCAATCGCTTTCTCGAAATGCTCCTTGGCCTGTTCCAGCTTGCCTTCACGCATGAACAGCTGGCCCAGGGCACTGTGGGTGCTTGGGTTGCTACTGTCGTAGCGCAGCAAATCCTGCAGGCGAACGATGGCCGGGTGGTTGTCTGCCAGTTTCAGGGCTGGGACAAGGTTGATCAGCGACTCGTCATTGTTCTTCTTCAGGGCATCACGCAGCACGGTGTACGCTTCGCTGTCGGCGTTGTACTGGCTCATCAGCTTGACGAAACAGGCAATGAGATCCGGGCGAGCCTTGGTTTTGCGGCTCAGGCTGTTCCAGTGGCCCATCAGGCCTTCGCTGCCTTGCTGCTTGGCAATGTGGTGCATGATACCGCACTCTGCTTTGGCTTCGAGTTTGGCAGCTTCCTCGATATCGACGATCCCGGCTTTTTCTAGCTGAGGCAGCAGGGCCAGCAGAGGTTTCCAGTCTTCCAGCCGAATGTAGCAGTCTTTGAGCAGGGTCAGCAGCACCGGGTTGCGGCCGTGGTCGCGCTTGATATCCTGCAGGGTTGCGACAGCCTGCTCGAACTGTTGCTGGCGGAATTGGAGCTTGGCTCGGGTCAGGGCGACAGCCAGGCTCTGGCCGTCGATTTCAGAAGCTAGCTTTAGGTATTCGTCACGCTGGCTGGCATCGCCTTGGCCTTGTGCGGCTTCGGCGGCGGCCAAGTAGTTCAGCAGCGGGGCGTCGCTGTGCTTGGCTGACTTGACCACCAACTTCTCGGCCTGTTTCCAGTCGCCTTCGATGACCTTGGTGAGGCCTTCAGAAGTCTGCAGGCGGGCCTTACGGGTCTTGCGGCCCGAGAACCAGCCGCGGGTCGAGCTACCTAGCGAGAACAGGCGTTTGAGGATGTTCTCCAGCAGGAAAAAAGCTCCGAACAAGACCACCACGAGGATGATAAGGGTCGTCAGGCTCATTTCCACCGTTTGGTTAGCCGCTGAAATTAGCACATAGCCTTGGTTTCCGGCCAGCATTGGGCCGACCACGATACCGGCGATCAGGGCGGCAACCAGCAATAGCAGTTTGATCATGCCGGGTTCTCCTCTGTGCTAAGCGGTTTTACCTGCTGGCGTAGGCGTTCACTGATGGTGTCGGTGATCAGTGTCTGTGACTGCAGCTTGCTCGGATAGTCGGCTTCGATGTTTTCCTGACCGAGAGTCTCTAGCGTGCTGATGAAGCTCTGAACGGCAGGATCTTCCATATCATAGAACTGCTCCGCCCAGTCTTTGGCCATCGCCAGTGACGTGGTGTACAGCTCGCCCTGCTCGCGGTAAACCGATTTGATCGCGGTTTCCAGCTTGGACTTGATATTTTCCTGCAGGTAGAAGTCCTGCTTCGGTGTCAGCAGTGGGATCACGCTGCCGTCACGCTGGCGGTAGGTGATAAAGTGATCACTGAAGTTTTTCAGTGAGGTCATCAGGTTCTGTTTCCAGTCGTCGATAGACGCCGATACCTCGGTGGTCTCGACCGCTTCGGCCTCTGGGAGGACAGCATTGGCCAGTGGTAGCTTGCCAATTTCTTGCTGGAGGCTGGTCAGGCGCAAGACAAGGCCGTCGCGATCAACCCGGGCGACGGATTTAAGGGCCGTGATATCGGTGTGCATCGCCTGGCGGATCGGGGTGAGGCTTGGGTCGTTAAGCTCGGCGATACGGTGATCGGCGGATTCGAGCAGAATCGTGGCACTGACGGTGTCATGCTCGAGCCACAGCTTGCGGCCAGCCATCTTGACCAGGTAATCCGCTTCCGCCAGGAGCCAGTCGTTCGGACGGCGGCCTTTCATTTCAGCCAGCGCCATCTGCAAGCCGGTGATCGATTTTTCCTGTTGGTCGAGCGAGGTTTCGGTACGTTGCAGGCTGTTGTTCACTTGACTTAGTGTTTCTTGCTGGGACGTCTTGAGAGATGACTGGAGCTGAGATTGAAGTTGGGAGATTTCCTGCTGCAGGGCTGCCATTTGGCTGCTTTGGGCCAAGGTCTGCTGGTGGCCGTGGTAGTATAGGCCGGCACCTAGGGCAATGACCAAGGCGATAGCTATCGCGCCGGTTTTGCTGCCACCCTGTTTTTCGGATGGCTGACTGGCAGGAGCCGCCGCTGGCTGCTCTGCGTTAGCCTGTTTGGCAGGGGCGGGTTTTGGCGCCTGTGCTTTGGCACTGGCTCGTCCTTGTTTATTAGTATTGTTATCTGCGGATTGTTGCTTATCTGCAGGGGTTTCATTATTGGTTTTTTTATCAGTCATCCGATTTTCCCATTGTGCCTATTTTGCTTAGGGTCGTGAATAGTGGGCCGTTGGCCGCACTTCCCACATTGGAAATTAAACGAAAACCAAGCCCGAGAGCTTGATCGGCGATTCGCTGGCTTGGTACGAATAGCTGGCAGTTAAGAAACCAAGCCTTGGCGTTGTCTGGTATGAGCTTGACCAACTGGTCAAGTTGCTCACCACTGGTCACCACCAGGGTGTCAACATTGGCCTGTTGCCAACTTCGGCTCAGGACTGAGCCATCCAGCGGCAACCAGCAGCGCTGGTAGGTCTCGCAATAGGAGACCTCGGCCCCGCCTTGGCACAGGCGCTGGTAAATCAGCTCGCGCCCGCCGTTACCGCGCAGGATAAGTGCTCGCCGCCCTGCCACATCGGATAAGACCGGCAAGGCTAGCACCCCCTCACTGTCGCTGCGCTCGGACGGGGCCATAACCGCCTGCCCGGTATAGTCTTGCAGCGCGGCGGCGGTTTTTTGGCCGACCGCTATATAATGCACGTTTTTTGGCCAGCTGGCACCTACCGACATCATGTAATTGTGCGCTAGGTTGGCAGCGTGAACACTGACGACAATCAGGAAATCGCCATTTTGTAGCTGTGAGAGGGCGCAGGGTAAGTCTGGCAGTTGCTGCCCCGGCTGAATTTCCAGCAGGGGCTGGGCAATGGCACTGATCCCCGCGGCATTGAGCTGCTGGGTTAACTGATGGCATTCCGGTGCCGGGCGGGTGATCAGTATCGTCATTAGGCGTTGCCGTATAGCTCGTCGAGGATAGCCTTGGCACCCTCGCCCAGCAGCTGGTCTGCCAGCTGAACACCGAGTTGCTCGGCATCATCGCGGTGGCCACGGATTTCGCCGCGAACAATCTGGCTACCGTCGGGCTCGCCAACCAGGGCGCGCAGCCAGATTTGGTCGCCGTCCAGTACCGAGTAGCTGCCAATTGGCACCTGACAGCCTCCTTGTAGGCGGTTGTTCATTGCGCGTTCGCACAGTACTCGGGTTTCCGTGTCACGGTGGTTGAGGGCATCCAGCAGTTGGCGGACACGTTCGTCATCAAGGCGGCACTCAATGCCTACGGCACCCTGGCCGACAGCCGGCAGGCTGGTCTCCGGTGCGATGGCATCACGGATGCGATCTTCCATTTTTAGGCGCTTGAGGCCGGCACATGCCAAGATAATGGCATCATACTCGCCATCATCGAGTTTGCGCAGGCGGGTATTGACGTTGCCGCGCAGATCTTTGACGACCAGGTCTGGGCGCTGGGCACGAAGCTGGCACTGCCGGCGTAGGCTTGAGGTACCGACCACGGCACCGGCTGGTAGTTGCGCAAGGTTGTCATAATGGTTGGACACGAAGGCATCGCGTGGGTCTTCACGTTCACAGATGGTGACAAGCCCCAGTCCCTCAGGGAACTCCACCGGGACGTCTTTCATCGAGTGCACCGCGATGTCGGCACGGCCTTCGAGCATGGCGACTTCCAGCTCTTTGACAAATAGCCCCTTGCCACCCACTTTGGCTAGCGGGGTATCGAGGATCACATCGCCTTTGGTGACCATAGGTACCAGTTCGACTTGCAGGCCCGGGTGGGCTTGCTCTAGGGCTGCTTTGACAAATTCGGCTTGCCACATAGCCAATGGGCTTTTACGCGTGGCAATACGGATTGGAGTATCGGTCATAGGGTCGGATCCACATATTCAGTTGGCACTATCAGTATTGTATCTAATCCTACCATTACTCGGCTGGGATGGTAATTGATGTGTCGCGGCGAGTGCGTTGAGGCAGTATTGTCTTGATATAAACTGCAATTAATGTGATATTAGTCACATAAGCCCTCAGCGAAATGCAGATGTTTGCCCGTAAATTGGTGGATCGGCGAACTTGTACTAGTTTGAGGGAAGGTGACTACGGAAAGGTCAGCTGGCAACATTTCAGTCCATTCACAACTTGTCATAAAACGGCATTATCTTTACGGTTAATACAAAAACTGTTAGATTGATCACGTTTTTACTCCTAGGTCGAGCCATCTCAACCGCTTTAATGACAAGATTTGGGCCGCTCTCAAGCTGGTAGCTCTTGGAAGAGTAATTTGCAGAATTATATCGAAACGCTTAAAGGTAGATTGGATCAGCTCAACGAGCTAAGACTCGAGCGTGCGCGTGCCGCCATGACTCCGCAGTCAGTGCAGGTTTTTAACCTGCTGCCGGTTCTACTTCACTATAATCACCCTGCGGTGCCTGGTTATCTCGATCAGGATGTGCCGGTGGGGATTGCGTCCTTTACGGCTTCCGAGCAACAGCAACAGTTAATCGACGACTGTGGCTTAGCTTGTGCCGCCCCGATTTCTCCTCCTGCTGTTGATATCTATCCGATCCAAGGCCTCTATGCAATGGGCAGTACTGCCTCGTTGGGCCAGAGCTTGACCAGCGATCTTGATATCTGGGTCTGTATCCGCACTGATCTGCCGGCTGAAAGCCGCCAGTCTCTGGAAGCCAAGTGTGCGGTGATCTCCGAATGGGCGCTGTCCCAGGGGGTCGAGGCAAACTTCTTCCTGATCGACGAAAACCGATTCCGCGATAACTTCTCTGAGCAGATGACCGGTGAGAACTGTGGTTCGAGCCAGCATTTGTTGCTGCTTGACGAGTTCTACCGCTCGGCGGTCAACTTGGCAGGCCAGCGCCTGCTGTGGTTTATGGTGCCGCCAGAAATGGAGGAGTGTTACGATGACTACATCTGCTATCTGGAAAATGGCGGATATATCCATCGTGATGAGTGGATTGATTTCGGCGGCCTGTCGCGAATTCCAGCCGAAGAGTACTTTGGCTCCAGCTTGTGGCAGCTCTATAAAAGTATCGATTCGCCATACAAGTCAGTACTCAAAGCGATCCTGTTGGAAGCTTATTCGTGGGAATACCCGCATACCCAGCTGCTCAGCGTAGACGGTAAGCGGCGTTTTTTTGCCATAGACCGTACCGAATTCTGTATGGATGCCTATTATCTGATGCTGGAGAAGGTAACCCGTTACCTCGAGCGTATCGATGATCACCGCCGTCTGGATTTGGTTCGCCGTTGCTTCTATCTCAAGACGCATGAAAAGCTGACCCGCGAGCCAGCTTCGGGCTCGGTGCCGTGGCGCCGCAAGGTATTGCAGGAGCTTACTAGTCAATGGCAGTGGCCGCAAGAAGTGCTGCTTGAGCTTGATCGCCGCCGTGACTGGAAGGTCGAGCAGGTCAAGAGCGCGCACAATGAGCTGCTCGATGCATTGATGCTGAGCTACCGTAACCTGATCCGTTTTGCCCGCCGCAATAATATTACCTCGGCGATCAGCCCTGAGGACATCAGTATTCTGGCGCGCAAGCTTTATGCGGCTTTCGAGGTGCTGCCAGGTAAGGTGACCCTGCTCAACCCGCAGCTGTCGCCGGATTTGCACGAGCAGGATTTGAGCCTGATCCAAGTGCCAGCTGGCAGGACCAATACCGCGGGCTGGTACCTCTACAAACAATCACTGGATCCGTTCGCCATTATGGGCCGTCCTGCACTGGAGCATAACCGCTATCTTAGCAAGCTGGTGGCCTGGGCCTATTTCAACGGCTTGCTGACCGAATCAACCTGTCTGCACAGTGTGGTACGCAATTCGGCGGTGGACCTCGACAAGCTCTACCAGTTGGTCAGTGATATTCGCAACACGTTCCCGATCCGTCGTCCGCAACCAAGCTTGCAGGCGCTGTCGAGCCCGTGCGAAATTCGCCAGCTGGGTTTGTTTATCAACCTCGAGAACGACCCGACCACCCGGCTCCGCAACCGCTCGGTGAAGTTCGACTTCAAGAATACCGACATTTTTAGTTATGGCCCGGATCAGATGTGCCTGGTCGGCAGTGTTGATTTGGTATACCGCAACTCGTGGAACGAAGTGCGTACCCTGAATTTCACCGGGGACAGTGCCATGCTCGATGCGTTGAAGACGGTACTGGGTAAGATGCACCAGGATGCGTTGCCGCCGGAATCGGTGGACGTATTCTGTTACAGCAAGCACATGCGTGGCTTGATCCGTAACTTGGTATACCAACTGGTGGCCGAGTGTATCGAGATGCGCCTTAAGCCGGTTGAGCAAGAGAAGCGACGTCGCTTTAAGGCGATCCGCATTGCCCGCCAGACCCACGGCCTGTTCTTCGAGCGTCGTGGCGTCTCGGTGCAGAAGCTGGAAAACTCGGTGGATTTTTATAGCTGCATTTCGACCAACAAGCTGCTGGGCTCGGCCAACCTGGTGATGGGTAAGACCGATGAGCCGCATCCGCCGGAAATTGTCGATGCCTACGCCAGTGAAGGTCTGATCCAGTTCTTCTTCGAAGACTGCGATTCGGGCTTCAATATCTATATCCTGGATGAGTCGAACCGGATTGAGGTTTACCGTCAGTGCAGTGGCGATAAGGACGAAATGGTCCATGGGGTTAACCGTTTTTATACCTCGGCTCACGATCGTTTTAGCTATAGTGCCAACTTTATCAACTTCAACCTGCCGCAGTTCTACGACATTGTTCACAGTGAGGAAGGCGAGCCGCAGGTGCTGCCGTACAAGAGTGGTCAGCAGCCGTCGCGCCGTCCGGTAGTGACACCACAGCCGTTGATGAACGCGAATATGACGCGCTAAAGCGCGGTATACCAAGAATTAAAAACAAAGCGGAAGCCTAGGCTTCCGCTTTTTGTTTGGGCTATCTGCTGGCGCCTTGATTACCAGTCGACGGCTTCGCCGGCGTGCAGTGAGCATTCTTGCTTGACCAGGGCGATTAGCTCGTTACCGCTGCGGGTGCAGCGCCACTCGCCGTTATTGTACTTGAAGTGGTAGCCTCCGGACTTCGACGCCAGCCAGATCTCGTGTAGTGGCTCTTGGCGGTTGATCACGATTTGGCTGCGGTTTTCAAATTCTAGCGTCAGTACGTTGCCTGTGGTCTCGTATTCGATATCGGCACCGGATTCGTCGATGCCTTCTTCGATGCTCAGCAGCACTTCATCTGCCAACTTATGAAATTCTGTATCATTCATCCCCGATCGTCCTATTGCTTTTCCTAGTGTGGGTGCGATTATAGAGGGCAATGAAATGATAATCACTGGCTTTCAAAAATGCGTAAAGGTTTATTAGCAATTTTGGTGTTGGGCATACTGGCCCTCACCGGCTGTGGTCAGAGTGGGTCTCTGTACATGCCTGACAGTAGCAAGCAGCAACAGCAAAACGATCAATAAACGGTTCAGACAGGGAAGAGACTACATTGGATTACTTTAATTATCAGAAAGATGGCCAGCTATGGGCCGAAGAAATTCCACTGGCCGAATTGGCTGACCGTTTTGGCACTCCGCTCTATGTGTATTCGCGTGCGACGCTGGAACGTCATTGGCATGCCTTTGATCAGGCGGTGGCCGATCATCCCCACCTGATCTGCTATGCCGTCAAGGCCAACTCCAACATCGGTGTGCTCAATGTGCTGGCACGCTTGGGCTCGGGCTTCGATATTGTCTCGGGCGGTGAGCTGGAGCGGGTGGTGGCCGCCGGTGGCGATCCGGCCAAGGTGGTGTTCTCCGGTGTCGGCAAGACAGCGGCAGAAATGAAGCGGGCCCTGGAGCTTGGCATCAAGTGCTTCAATGTAGAATCCGAACCTGAGCTGGAGCGCCTTAACCAGGTCGCAGGCGAGCTGGGTAAGGTGGCACCGGTATCGCTACGGATCAACCCGGATGTCGATGCCCAGACCCACCCGTACATTTCGACCGGCCTGCGCGACAACAAATTCGGGATTGCTTTTGACCGGGCGCCGGAAGTATACCGCTTGGCCCACGGCTTGCCGCATCTGGAAGTCACGGGGATGGACTGCCATATCGGCTCCCAGCTGACGGCGATTGCGCCGTTTATCGATGCCACCGACCGCCTGCTAGCGCTGATTGACACCCTCAAGGCGGAAGGTATTGCCATCCACCACCTCGATGTCGGTGGCGGCCTGGGAGTGACCTATAGCGATGAGCGCCCGCCGCAGCCATCGGAATATGCCAAGGCGTTGATGGACCGCTTGACGGCGCACCGTGACTTGGAGCTGGTCTTCGAGCCGGGCCGTGCCATTGCCGCTAATGCCGGGGTGATGTTGACGCGGGTGGAATACCTCAAGCATACCGAACACAAGAACTTTGCCATTGTCGATGCGGCGATGAACGATATGATCCGCCCGACCCTCTACCAGGCGTGGCAGGATATCGTGCCGGTTGTGCCTCGCGACGGTGATAAGGTGACCTATGACTTGGTCGGCCCGATTTGCGAAACCGGTGACTTTATCGGTAAAGAGCGCCCATTGTGTCTGGAGACCGGTGACTTGCTGGCCGTCCGCTCAGCGGGGGCCTATGGTTTCGTGATGTCATCGAACTATAACACCCGTGTGCGTGCGGCGGAGATCATGGTTGATGGTACCCAGGCCCATGTGGTGCGCGAGCGTGAAGAGTTGGCGCAGCTGTGGCAGTCTGAGCATCTGCTGCCGGAATAATGAGAAGGAACAACATGCAGGTTAACTTTTCGAAAATGCATGGGCTGGGTAACGATTTCATGGTCGTTGACTGTGTGACCCAGAACGTGTTCTTCTCGCCGGATGCGATCCGGCGTCTGGCTGATCGCCACCGCGGGGTGGGGTTCGATCAGCTGCTGGTGGTGGAGCCGCCCTATGATCCTGAAACGGATTTTCACTACCGGATCTTCAATGCCGATGGCAGTGAGGTCGAGCAGTGCGGCAACGGTGCGCGCTGCTTTGCCCGTTTTGTCTGGATGAAGGGGCTGACCAACAAGTACCACATCTCGGTCAGTACCAAGGCGGGCAAGATGGTGCTCAAGCTGGAAAACGACAATCAGGTCACGGTGAACATGGGCGTGCCTGAATTCGACCCGGCCAAAATTCCTTTCCGTGCCAAGCAAAGCGAGAAAACCTATATTCTGCGGGCCGGCGACAAAACCGTGTTCTGCGGTGCCGTCAGCATGGGCAACCCGCACTGTGTCACCGTGGTGGACGATGTTGAGACGGCGGATGTCGAGACCCTGGGGCCGCTGCTGGAATCCCACGAGCGCTTTCCTGAGCGGGTCAATGCTGGCTTTATGCAGGTGATCAGCCGCAACGAGGTTAAGCTGCGGGTCTATGAACGCGGTGCCGGTGAGACCCAGGCGTGTGGCAGTGGGGCCTGTGCCGCCGTGGCGATCGGCCGGGCGCAGGGGCTGCTGGAAGACAATGTGAAGGTGTCACTGCCGGGCGGTGATTTGCAGATCCGCTGGCCTGGCGAAGGCAAGCCTTTGTATATGACAGGTGCGGCGACGCACGTGTTTGATGGACAGATTGTATTATGACCGATTTATCTCAGCTTGACGTGTCTGCGCCCGAAGAGAGCCACGTCTCGTTGAACGAGCAGGCGGTGGCGGACTTTTTGTTGGCCAACCCGGACTTCTTTGTTCGCCACCCGGAGCTGCTGAGCCGGATCCAAGTTCACCATGCCGACCGCGGGGTGGTGTCACTGGTCGATATTCAGCTGGAACGCCTGCGCAGCAATGTCGGCGAGCTGGAGGAGAAAATCACCGGCTTGGTTGGCGCGGCAACCCAAAACAGCCAGTTGTTCCATACCTTTGCCAAGGCGCAGCAGCAGCTGTTTCAGACCCACAATATCTACCAGGCGCTGTGTGTACTGGAAACACTGGCCGAGGAGCTCGGCCTTGATGTCAGTCTGCGCCTGTTTGATAGCCTGGACGATAACCTGTTTCTCGAGCGCCGCAGCTTTGATAGTTTCAGCCGCTCTCGCTTGTCATCCCGTCCGGTATATCTGGGCCGTCTGCGCAAGCATGAAGCCGAGCTCCTGTTCGCCCAGCCGCCGCAGCTGGGATCGTTTCTGGTATTGCCGCTTGGCAATGACAGGCCGTTCGGGGTATTGAGCTTTGCCAGCGTTGATGGCGGCCACTTCCAGCCAGAGATGGATACTTTGTTCGTTGAGCAACTGGCGATGATACTGACCAAGTTGATCCATCACTGGGAATATACCCGTGAGGTGATTGAATGAGCCTGCCTGCTGGCCTGGAAAAGCCGTTGCAGCGCTTCTACGAGTACTTGCGTAGTGAGCGGGAGCTTAGCCTCCATACCCAGCAAAATTACAAGCGTCAGCTGACGACGTTGGCCGAGCAGTTGGTGGCGCTCGGTGTGGATAACTGGCAGGCGGTGGATGCCGGCTGGGTGCGCCAGCTTGCCTCCAAGGGGATGCGCGATGGCCTCAAGGCCAGCAGTCTGTCGATGCGCCTGTCGGCACTGCGCAGCTTTTTTGACTATTTGGTGCAGCAAGGGGTCCTAAAGGCCAATCCGGCCAAGGGCGTGTCGGCCCCACGCAAGGCGAGGCCGTTGCCGAAGAATCTCGATGTCGATGAAATGGATCAGCTGCTCAGTGTCGATGAGGATGATCCGCTGGCGATCCGTGACCGGGCCATGATGGAGCTGATGTACGGTGCCGGCTTGCGTTTGTCGGAGTTGGTCAGCCTGGACGTCAAGGATGTCAGCCTACGCAAGGGCGACCTGCGGGTGATCGGTAAGGGGGACAAAGAGCGGGTGGTGCCGTTTGCCGGGCTGGCCCGCGAGTGGGTTGGCCACTGGCTCAAGGTGCGCGGCCAGTTGGCTGCCGCCGGCGAGCCGGGGCTGTTTGTCTCCAAGCTGGGCCAGCGTATTTCCAACCGTAATGTCCAGAAAAGGATGGCAGAGTGGGGGCAGAAGCAGGCGGTGTCGAGCCATATCAACCCGCACAAGCTGCGCCATAGTTTTGCGACCCATATGCTGGAGTCTTCGGGAGATCTGCGGGCGGTTCAGGAACTGCTGGGCCACGCCAATCTGTCGACCACCCAGATCTATACCCATTTGGACTTCCAGCACCTGGCACAGGTGTACGATGAAGCCCATCCCCGTGCCAAGCGTAATAAGCGCTGAGCAGGGGGCTTGTCGAGAGTAACCGCTGATGCAATTTTACCGTCGCTTGTCTGTCCCCAAGGCGCTGACCTTCGATCTTGACGACACCCTCTATGATAACCGCCCGGTGATCCGCCGTGCTGAGCAGGCGATGCATGATTGGTTGGCGGCCCATCACCCGCGCACGCAAGGCGTTGGGACGGCCGGCTGGCTACAGCTGAAGATGCGACTTGCCAAGCATGATCCCATGCTGCGTCATGACGTGACCCAGTGGCGCTTCGAGTTGCTCAAGATAGGTTTTATGCAGCTCGGCTATTCTTTGCCGGCAGCCGAGCAAGCGGCGACTGAGGGGGTGGCGGTGGTGCTTGAGGTCAGAAACCAGGTTGATGTCCCAGAAGAAACCCATCGGGTACTGGCCTTGCTCAAGCAACAGCTGCCATTAGTGGCGATTACCAATGGCAATGTCGATGCAGAAAAAATCGGCCTGGCGCAGTATTTCGATGGTGTCTTGATGGCAGGCCGGGATGGGCTGTCGAAACCCGAGCCGGATTTGTTTGCCCATGCGGCAGCAGGGCTCGGTTTGGCTCCGGGCGATATTCTTCATGTCGGCGATCATCTGGTGACCGATGTCGGCGGGGCTAAACGTAATGGCTTCAAGGCCTGTTGGTTCAATGACCAGCAGCGGGTGTTGAGCCGCGAGCCGCGCGCCAAGTGGTTGCCGGATGTCGAAATCAGCCAGCTTTCACAGCTGTTGGCGTTGGTGTCTGAGTGATTTTAAACGTTTGTTGCTTACGTCAGCAGGATGAAAATTTCAAAAACGCATAAAGACGTCCATGTCGCTCCAACCTGCCTTCCCTGGCAGGTAGGTTTTGAAATTTTATCCTACTGCCAAAGCTGTCATTATCTAACAAAAAAGGGCTGCAAATTATGCAGCCCCTTTTTTCTTGGTGAGGGTTTATAGCAACAGCGACTGCTTCGGCTTACTGCTTATCAAATGGTCAATAGAGATCATTCCAGCGCCCCAGAACACGTTGACCAGCATCATCATGCCCCACAGCTGGTGGTCGAAGAATCCTTTCTCCCACAATAATGGGTAGGACACCACCGCAATAATATTGAACACAAACAAAGCCAGCGCCATCGGGCGGGTAAACAGACCCAATGCCAAGAACACCGGCAGGATCAACTCGGCAGCGGTACCCGTGTAGGCGGCAATTTGCCAGGGCAGCAGTGGCACTTGATACTCATACTCGAACAGGTAGAGGGTGCTGTCCCAGCTGTTGTATTTCACCATGCCTGACTTGAAGAAGATCCAAGCCACCCAAAGCCGGGTGAACAGCAGCAGGAGTGGGATCAGTGGTTCGGTGATCCGCTGGGCCGTGGTGTCGATTTGTTTGAGAAAATTCAGCATGCGCATTCTCCCTCAGGCAGGCCGTGGATACGGGTAAAGAGTTGTTGTTGGATCAGTTCGCCGAGTATGGCCAGCATGGCTTCATCGGCTTCCCCCAGAGGTTTTCCCCGCTGGCACAGGCGCAGCAGTGCCGTGGCTGACGGGGTCGTTGCCAGCACCTGCATCCCTTGCGGGCGGTGCTGGATAATGGCCGACTCCGGCTGGGTGAGGTCAATTTGCTCAATCTGGCCCTGGGTGATCATCTGCCACAGGCTCGCCACCGGGTATGGGGCATCGAAGCTGTAGGCGGGCTCGGCCACTTCCATCACCAGTTGGGACAGATTGTCCTCGGTAATACGTGCCAGTTGCTCGAACGGAAAATCCGTGCTGACTGGAACGTGTTGGCTGGCGCGGTCGACCAGCCATTCGAGGCGGGCCAGATCGGCCAGATAGGGGGCGGCTTCGACCAAAGTCGGTTGGCTGTTGATGGTGTTGCTGAACCCGTCGCCGTAGTCAGTGACATTGCCTTCGCCCAGCGGTTGGTTGAGGACATGTTGACGAGCGAGCTGGGCAAAGCATTCCTCCCCCACCACGGCCTGGCAGCACGGGTAGGTGGCAGCCAGCACCTCTGATAGGCTGATAATAAAATTATTTCGGTAGACCTGGATCAGTTGCTCCGGGCCGAATGTACTCTCTGTGATTTTCTCGCTGGCCGAGCTCGGCCGGTAATGCAGGGCTTCGGCGAACTCCTGCTGCAGCTGGTGGAGGCTGTCAGGCTGCGGAGATCCCATCACTGGCCTCCTGGGCAATAATTTGTTGCGCTTTATCCGCTTCCCCAAGTAGCACACCAAGCTCTGGGATATCGAGATCCCACTCGATCAGCGTTGGCACCCCGCCCAGCGCAGTGAAATGTTGGCGTACCCACTGGCGGTAGAGTTGCCACACCGGCTCGCTGACGGGTTTGCTGTGGGTATCTATCCAGATCTCCCCTTGCTCGAATTGCTTGACGGTAAAGCCGGCTAGGTGAATTTCCTTGACGGTTCGCGGGTCAATGGCATCGAGGTAGGTCTGGCAGTCAAAACCGTGGTTGAAGCTGCTGACATAAATGTTGTTGAGATCAAACAGTAAACCACAGCCCGTGCGTTGCTGAACTGCCCGCAGGAATTCCCATTCCGGGATGGTTGAATGGTTGAAGCTCAGGTAGCTTGAAGGATTCTCCACCAGTAACTGGCGTCCGAGGAAATCCTGTACCAGTTCGACCTTGTGGCAGAAATGGGCGAGAGCCTCTTCGGTATAAGGGAGCGGGAGCAGATCATTGAAGTACTGGCCGTCGACTGAACTCCAACTCAGGTGATCGGAGACCGCTATCGGGTTTATTTCCTCTACCAGTTGCTTGAGCTGGCTAAGGTGCTGTTTGTCCAACGCGTCGGCGGATCCGAGGGACATCCCGATCCCGTGGCAGCTGATGGGGTAGTGGCTGGCGGCAGCCCGGAGCTGCTGGCGGGCGGGTGAGTTGACTGTGAAGTAATTCTCGCTGTGGATTTCCAGCCAGCCGATATCAGGCTGCTCAGAAAGAATTTGATGGATGTGGGGGGAGCGAAGCCCCACCCCTACCATCTTGTCACCAGACAACCTGCTCAATTACTTGGCCTCTTTTGAGCTACCGACCAGGCGATCACACAGGCCTTTGGGCACCATCACGAAAGCATCTTTCTGACCATCGGTTTTCGAGGTACCGGCGCAAGAGCTGGTCTTGGTCGCACAATCATTCTTGCCTGCTTTCACCACGCCGTAGCACTTTTCCTTTTCCTCGGCAGCGACTGCGGTTGTGGTGGTCAGGGTGGTACCGGCGAGGGCAATCAGGCCTGTTACTGCGGTGGCGAGTGCAATGTTGGTGGTCTTTTTCATGTTCATTCCTCTTAAATACGCTGACTGTTGCAGGAAAATGCAACGTTTTCTTTTTGGGTTAACTGGCACCTCTTGGTGCTCTCGGTAGATAAGAAAGGGCGAGTCGGGAATAACTTTCACGTTCCCTTATGTTTTTTAACTTCTCGGTAACTTTGCGTAATTCCAAGCATAGAACAAAAAAATCCGGCAATAGGTTGATTAAGTGAATTTCTATCGTCCGTTATTGAAGGGCGGTCACCTCTGGGCGATGGGTGATTGGCGAGCAGGGAGGTTTCTCGCATCACGGGGGAGTTTGTGGTTATAATCATCACCATTGTATAAATAACCAGTAGAGAGCGATGGACGTTTCACTTCTGTTAGATGGCCTGAATGACAAGCAACGCGAGGCGGTGGCAGCACCGTTGGGTAACCACCTGGTTTTGGCCGGCGCCGGGAGTGGCAAGACCCGGGTTCTGGTCCATCGCATAGCTTGGTTGATGACGATAGAGCAGGCCTCGCCGTACTCCATCATGTCGGTGACCTTTACCAATAAGGCTGCTGCTGAGATGCGTGGCCGGATCAATGAGCTGATGCACGGCTCGTCAGCCGGGATGTGGAATGGTACCTTCCACGGCCTGTGCCACCGTATGTTGCGTGCCCACTACCTTGATGCTGGTCTGCCGGAAGACTTCAATATCCTCGACTCCGAAGATCAGATGCGCCTACTGCGCCGCTTGATCAAAGCCCAGAATCTGGACGAAAAGCAGTGGCCCGCGCGCCAGGCGGCGTGGTATATCAATGCCAAGAAAGACGAGGGGCTGCGCCCGCAGCATATCGATTCGTTCAATGATCCGGTTGAGCAGACCTGGCTGCGTCTCTATAGCGCCTACCAGGAAGCCTGCGATCGTGCCGGGTTGGTCGATTTTGCCGAGCTGCTGCTGCGCTCGTTCGAACTGCTGCAGCGTAGCAAGCATATCCGCGAGCACTACCAGGCCCGTTTCAAACACATCCTGGTGGACGAGTTCCAGGATACCAACAACATCCAGTTTGCCTGGCTGCGCCTGATGGCTGGCCCGGACTGTAACGTCATGATCGTGGGTGATGACGACCAGTCTATCTACGGCTGGCGTGGTGCCAAGGTGGAAAATATCCAGCGCTTCTTGAATGACTTCAAGGGCGCGAGCTCGATTTTCCTTGAGCAGAATTACCGGTCAACCGGCAATATCCTAAAAGCAGCCAACGGTCTGATCGCTAACAATAATGAGCGGATGGGCAAAAACCTGTGGACCGAGGGGGCCGAAGGAGAGCTGATCTCGATCTACTCGGCCTTCAACGAGCTGGACGAAGCCCGCTTTGTGGTCGGCAAGATCAAAGAACTGCGTGATCAGGGCGGGGCGCTGAGTGAAGCGGCTCTGCTATACCGCAGTAATGCCCAGTCGCGAGTGCTGGAAGAAGCCTTGATCCAGGCCGGGATGCCATACCGCATCTATGGCGGCATGCGCTTCTTCGAGCGTCAGGAAATCAAGGATGCCCTGTCCTACTTGCGCCTGATCGCTAACCGCAACGATGATGCTTCGTTCGAGCGGGTCGTTAATACCCCGACTCGCGGCTTGGGTGATCGCACCCTGGAAACCATTCGCATGGCAGCCCGCGACCGCGGCGCGACTATGTGGCAGGCCAGTGTTGCCCTGCTGGAAGAGAAAGTGCTGGCTGGCCGCGCGGCCAACTCGCTGCGCCGTTTTATCGAGCTGGTCAATGCACTGGAAGACGATACCCGCGAGCTGCCGTTATACCAGCAGACCGATGAGGTGATCCGTAATTCCGGCCTGCGCGCCATGTACGAGCAGGAGAAAGGCGAGAAGGCCCAGGCCCGTATTGAAAACTTGGAGGAGCTGGTAACAGCCACTCGCCAGTTCGAGATCCCGGAAGAAGCCGAGGAGATGAGCCCGCTATCAGCCTTCCTGTCCCATGCGGCGCTGGAAGCCGGTGAAGGCCAGGCCGATGACTTCGAGGATGCGGTTCAGCTGATGACTATGCACAGTGCCAAGGGCTTGGAGTTCCCAGTGGTGTTCATGGTCGGTGTTGAAGAAGGCATGTTCCCGAGCTCGCGTACCACGGAGGAAGTGGGCCGTTTGGAGGAGGAGCGTCGTCTGTGCTATGTGGGCATGACTCGTGCGATGCAGAAGCTCTATATCTCCTATGCGGAAATGCGCCGCCTCTATGGTAAGGATAACTTCCACAAGCCGTCGCGCTTCATTCGCGAGATCCCGGAAGAGTTTATCGAAGAAGTGCGGATGAAGGCCAAGGTTTCCCGCCCGGCCAGCAGCGGCCGCTTCAGCCAGAGCCAGGTCAACGAGAACTTCAACCAGACCGGTTATAGCCTCGGCCAGCGGGTTCAGCATCCGAAATTCGGTGAAGGGACCATCATAAACTTCGAGGGCAGCGGTGCCCAGAGCCGGGTCCAGGTGGCCTTCAACGGCGAGGGGATCAAATGGCTGGTTACCCAGTATGCCAAGCTTGAACCGATGTAATCACCGGTTGGTACATTGTCGATACTGAAATAAAAACCGTGGCAGCTGCCACGGTTTTTTTATGCCGCTGATTATTGTGCGATGACCTTGCCTTCGCGGCGTGGATCGGCAGCACCGATCAGGGACTTGTTGCCGATCTGGATGGCTTGGACACCAGAGTTGAGTTCTTTGACCTGTATCTTGAAGCCGAGGTTTTCCAACTTTGGCGCCCATTGCTCGGCACCGGTGCCCGCTTCGAGCTCGAACGGGCCGAAGCGGTTGTTCATGTTCGGCAGGTTGATGGCCTGCTGCAGATCCATGCCCCAGTCGAGATGGGCCACCAGGGTTTTGGCGACATAGCCGATGATCTGGCTACCGCCTGGCGAGCCGATAGCCAGGTAGGGTTTGCCTTTTTGCATCACTATGGTCGGTGCCATCGATGAGCGTGGCCGCTTGCCCGGCTCGACCCGGTTGGCAATAGGCTTGCCGTTGTCATGGCTGCGGAAGGAAAAGTCGGTCAGTTCGTTGTTGAGCAGGAAGCCGCGTACCATTACCCGTGAGCCGAAGCCGTTCTCGATGGTGGTGGTCATTGAAATCACGTTGCGGCCCTTGTCGACAATCGAGAAGTGGCTGGTTGAGGGCAGCTCTAGTGATTCGTCCATGGCATAGCGCAGGGCGTGATCCCACGGCGGGAGGCCCGCTTCGGCCTTGGCCAGGGCCTTGTCGCTGTCGAGTAAGGCAGCCCGTTGCTGCAGGTAGTCACCGGCCAGCAACCCTTTGGTCGGCATCGGCACATAATCGCTGTCGGCCATGTAGCGGCCGCGGTCGGCAAAGGCGAGGCGTGAGGCATCGCCGAGCAGGCGCCAGCTGGTGAGATTATCCGGTCCCAATTCGCCGAGCGGATAGTGGCCGAGCATGCCCATGATCTGGCCCAGCGTCAGGGCGCCTGAGCTCGGAGGCCCCATGCCGCAAACCTCATATTGGCGGTAAGGGGCGCAGACGGCAGGCCGCTCTTTGACCTGGTAGGTGGCCAGATCCATGGTGCTGAGCACGCCTGGGTTGCCGGGGGCGGTGCGCACCGCCTTGACGATGTCTTTGGCAATCTCGCCGGTGTAGAAGGCGCTGGCACCGCGCTCGGCAATTTGCCGCAGGGTATCGGCATACTCAGGGTTTTTCAGGGTTTGCCCGGCTTGAATAGCCGTACCATCTTCATTGAAGAAATAGGCTTTTGTGTTGTCGAAACGCTGCAGGTGGGCCTGGTCCTTTTCCACCAGGGCGGCCAGCCTCGGGCTCACGATAAAGCCCTCTTTGGCGAGCCTGATCGCAGGCTCGAACAGTTTTTTCCAGTCCAGCTTGCCGTGGCGCTGGTGGGTATACCACATCAGCCTGACGGTACCCGGGGTGCCGACCGAGCGGCCACCAACCACGGCATCGAAGAACGTCAGCGGCTGGCCTTTTTCATCTTGGAACAGCAGGGGAGTGACCGCAAACGGGGCGGTTTCGCGACCGTCGAAGGTGGTCAGGGCTTTCTTTTTCTGATCCCAATAGACCATGAATGCACCGCCGCCAATGCCTGAGGATTGCGGCTCGGTCAGGCCCAGCACCAGCTGGGTAGCGACCATGGCATCAATGGCATTGCCGCCCTGGCGCAGGATGCTGGCGCCGGCCTCGCTGGCATAGGGGTTGGCAGAGGCAACCATCCAGTCTTTGCCGGTTACCGCTTGCTGCTCGTTGAGGCCGGTTGCCGCTTCCGGGGCAAGCCGATCAGCACTTTGCTGATTGCTTTTGGCGAGGGTGGAAACAGGCAGGGTCAGCAGCCAGGCTGACAACAAGACAACCTGTTGTCGGTGATTCCATTCCATGGTCAATATACTCCTTACTTAGGCTGTTGTTAGCCTAAGTAAGGACGGGGGGCTGTGTCTACCGGTTGGTTGTTTTTTGTGCTGCGGGTCAACCTGTGTAGCAGGCTGTGCCTGCCATTAAGGGGTGAGGATACTGACCCAAATCAGACTGCCGATCACGGTGAACAGGGCACCGCAGGTGGCATCTATCCAAGGTGTCCAATGCTTGAGTTTTTGCTGCAGGCGGGCCCCGGTCAGCAGCCAGGCCAAGAGGGCAAACCACAGGAACGAGGTGACCCACAGTAGGCCGATGGCCGTGGCCTTGCCGCCGAGGGACATACTGGCTGGCACCAGGGTCGATAGCAGGCTGACAAAAAACACCAGCGCCTTGGGGTTGAGGATGTTGGTGGTAAACCCTTTGGCCAATGCCTGCTTGCGGTTAGCAAGTACTCGCTGTGATGACTTGGCTGGCATACCTTGCTCTGCTTGGTGGCGCTGCTGCCAGTGTTGCCATGTCCCTTTGAGGGCGCCGATCCCCAGCCACAGCAGGTAACTGCCGCCAGCAGCTTGCAGCAGGGCAAACAGCATCGGGTGCTGGTGGATCAGCAAGCTGGCCCCGGTCAGGCTGAGAATGGAGTGGAGCAGGATCCCGAGCGACAGGCCAAGGGCGATCATGATGCCGGTTTGGCGGCCGTAGCGTCCGGCATTTTGTACCACTAAGGCGAAGTCGGGCCCTGGGCTCATTAAGGCGACGATATGAACGGTGACGAGGGTGGCAAGGGTGGTTACTTCGTTGATCATAGTGTGTACAGCATCCTTCAAACATCAGGGCACAATGCCCAACAAGGCGTAGCATGCCTCAGCCGCTGAGCGGATGCTTGTAAAAAAGTGACAATTAATCCCAAGACTGCTTATTTGATTTGCGAGGGGGCGACGCCGAAGGTTTGCTTGAAGGCATGGGTGAAGTGGGCCTGGTCGTAAAAACCGACGTGGTATGCCACCTCGGTACTGGTATAACCCGCTTTCAGCAGCGCCATCGCATGCTCCAGCCGTAGCCGGGCCAGCCAGGCATAGGGGGTCATACCGGTGGCTTTCTTGAATTGGCGCAGTAGTTGTGACGGGCTCAGATCGCACAGGCCGGCCAGCTGCTCGAGGCTGATTTTTTGATCCAGATGGGCCATCACATAGTCGCGCAGTTGGTGGAGATCTTTGCCTCCCAGTGCCGCGACGCTGGTTTCGCGGACCTGGCCGTAACGGGTCAGCAAGTAGGAAAAGGACTCGATCGGCAAGCTATCTTTGGCAAGCTGCGAAGCCATCGGGTTGTCCAGTTGCTGGTGCAACTGGGTCAGCTGCCGGAACAGCGCGTGATCGGCGATCTTGTTTTGTGGGAAGCGGTAATGGCCCTGGCCTGAGACTTCCTCGGCTTGCTGGCTGAGCCAGCCGGGGGTGATGCTGAAGACCTTGACTTGGTATCCCGTTTGCTCTTTGGGTTGCCCGTCGTGGATTTCGTCCGGCGGCATGATCACCAGTTGCCCCGCACCGGCGATGTGCTTGCTGCCGTTGTAGAAATACTGCTGCTGGCCTTGGGTGATCAGCCCCACATGGTAATCAAGGTGATAATGGCGCTTGAACGCAAAGCTCTGGTAATGGGCATCAATCAGGTTGATGTCGTCAATGGGGCTCTTGCGATGGCTGATCTTATTCATGACTCGCTCCCCCTTTGCGGTTCAGTGCTAGATAGTGGTGATAAATGACTGGAGACAGTCACGGCTGCTATGAGTACACCATAGCCAGAGCGGTGACGCTTGTAAAAAATCAACGGGGCTGTTGGTCATCAACCCGCAGCCCCACTTTTTTCGCTGCCAACCTAGCTGACGGCGGCTTGCCTTTTATTGCTGCGGTGGTTGCGCAGGCCTTCGAAGCTGAAAATGATCAGTGCCGCCCAGATAAAGGCAAAGGTATAGCCCTTGTCGGCCGTAAAGCTTTCGCCGTAAATAGTGATCGCCAACAGGAACATCAGGCTCGGGCCGATGTACTGGAAAAAGCCCAGGGTTGAGAGCTTGAGTTTGGTCGCGGCACCGGTAAAACACAGCAGTGGCAGGGTGGTGACAATGCCTGCTGCCATCAGCAGCAAGTTGGTATTCATCGGGTTGGCCGACCAGTCTGAGGTGGCACTGTTGGCAAACAAAAAGACATAACCGAGCGCCAGAGGTAGCAACAGGCTGGTTTCCATGAACAGTCCGGTCGCGGCATCGAGGTTGACCTTCTTGCGCAGCAGGCCGTAGAGGCCGAAGCTGGCGGCCAGCGCGAGGGCAATCCATGGCAATGAGCCGAACTGGATCAGCTGGACCGCAACACCGGTGGCTGCCAGTGCCACCGCAACCCATTGCAGCGGGCGCAGGCGCTCCCCGAGAAACATCATTCCGAGCAGGACATTGAGCAGTGGGTTGATGTAATAGCCCAGGCTAGCATCCAGCATGTAGTTGTTGTTGACCGCCCAGATGAAAATCAGCCAGTTGCCTCCGACCAGCAGCGAGGTCGCCAGCAGTAGTATCAAGACTTTCGGCCGACCCAATACGGCACGGACTTGCCCCCAGCCCTTGCTGAGTATCAGCAACAAGGCAAGAAAGCCAAACGACCAGATCACCCGGTGGCTGAGAATTTCCATCGCACCGACATGCTGGAGGGATTTGAAATAGATAGGGGCGATCCCCCACATGGTGTAGGCCGATAGGGCGAGTATGACGCCACGCTGGGTCTGGGTATTTTGCGCTTCCATGGTTACCTGAAAAGTTGGTGCCGAGCAGGCTGGGGAGAAATAAATATTCAGTTGTCTATGCAAGGGCAGTATAAATCGTGATCGATCTCAATACTATTGCCTTTTTCCTCTACAGCCATGGTGCGAAGGCGGGCTAATGTATCGGGCTGGGGAGTGACTCCCATCGGCGATTTGAATGGTATAGAATAGCCAGCCTTGTCCATATTCAGGTGCCCCGCTTTGGGCCACCAGTGCCAATGAGAACGTTATGCCAGCAAGCCAGCCGAGCCAGACCGATAGCCCAATGACCTGTGACCAGGTACTGCAGGAGGTCTTTGGCTATCAGGAATTCCGGGAGGGCCAGCAGCCTGTTATCGAGGCGGCGGTATCCGGCCAGGATTGTCTGGTGATCATGCCGACAGGCGGCGGTAAGTCGCTGTGCTACCAGATCCCGGCTTTGCTGCGAGACGGCCTGAGCTTAGTGGTGTCCCCATTGATTTCCTTGATGAAAGATCAAGTTGACCAGCTTAAGGCCAACGGGGTGGCCGCGGCCTGTATTAACTCCACCATGTCGTGGGAAGCGATGCAGGAGACTTTTCAGGCGATGGCTCAAGATCAGTTGAAGCTGGTCTATGTTTCTCCTGAGCGTTTGCTCAGTCGCGATTTTTCCGAACGTCTGGCTTGTTTGCCGCTCAGCATGATTGCGGTGGATGAAGCGCACTGCATTTCGCAGTGGGGCCATGACTTCAGGCCGGAATATGCGGCCATCGGCAGTTTGCGCCAGGCCTTCCCTGATGTCCCGGTGATTGCCCTGACGGCCACGGCGGATGAGACCACGCGGCAGGATATCGTTGCCCGTTTGGCACTTCAGGAGCAGCATACCTATCTCGGCAGCTTCGACCGGCCGAATATCCGCTACACCCTGCAGGAAAAATACAAGCCGATGGCCCAGCTGACTCGCTACCTGTCCGGGATGCGCGGTCAGTGTGGGATTGTCTACTGCAACAGCCGCAAGCGGGTGGAGCAAATCAGCGAAAAGCTCAACGAGAGCGGGATCCGTGCGGCGGCCTACCACGCCGGGCTGGAGCATGACGAGCGGGCATGGGTACAGGAAGCGTTCCAGCGTGATGATGTGCAGATCGTGGTGGCGACCGTGGCCTTTGGTATGGGGATCAACAAGCCCAACGTGCGCTTTGTGGTCCATTATGATATTCCGCGCAATATCGAGTCCTACTATCAGGAAACCGGGCGGGCTGGACGGGACGGTCTGCCCGCCGAGGCCATCCTGTTCTACGACCCATCCGATTTGGCCTGGTTGCGCCGCTGCCTGGATGAAAAGGAAGAGGGTCCGCAGAAGCTGGTGGAGAGCCACAAGCTCAATGCCATGGGGGCATTTGCCGAGGCTCAGACCTGCCGCCGCCAGGTACTGCTCAACTATTTTGGTGAAGCGCGGGAAGAGCCCTGCGGCAACTGCGATGTCTGCCTCGACCCACCCAAGCACTTCGATGCCCTTGAGGTGGCGCAGAAGGCGCTGTCCTGCGTGTACCGGGTCAACCAGAGCTTTGGTATTACTCATGTGGTGGAAGTGCTGCGCGGTATGCAGAACCAGCGTATCCGCGAGCATGGCCACGATAAGCTGAGCACCTACGGGATCGGCCGCGAACACAGCCACGAGTTTTGGGTCAGCATCTTGCGCCAGCTTATCCACCGCGGCTTCTTGACCCAGAATATCGTCCGCAGCTCGATACTGCAGCTGACCGCCAAGGCGCGGGATGTCCTGCGTGGCGAGGTGCCACTCGAGCTGGCGGTTCCAAGGCTGGATATTGCGGCCCGCAGTGCCAAGAGCGATAAGCTGGCCAATCGTCAGTACGACAAGAAGCTGTTTGCCAAGCTGCGCAAACTGCGCAAGGCCATTGCTGACGAAGAGGATTTACCACCTTATGTGGTCTTCAATGATGCCAGTCTGATGGAGATGGCCGAGCGCCTGCCGACCTCAGCGGGCGAACTGCTGGCGGTCAACGGGGTGGGGCATCGTAAGCTGGAGAAATACGGCAATGCTTTCCTGGGGTTGATCGAAGATCACCTGACGGCGGGAGAAGACGTCGGATTTGGGATCGGGTAGGCAAATCGGCGAGATAAAAAAATACCGGACAATCCGCGTCCGGTACAAAATGCGTTTTAGATACAGACAGGGGCTTGGCCCCGGCATGCACTGTTCGCTACAAAACAGCTTGCGTATTTGGTGAGAATGTTAAATTCACCGGCTGCCGACAGGGTCTCCCCCGCCGGCAACCACTTCATAAAACCACGAACCTCGCCCCTTGGCTAGAGGCTGGTTATTGGTTGATACTCACAGAAACAATTGGTTACAGGAAAATTTCTGCAGCCTCCCATTACTGAAAGGAATACAGTGCCATGACAGGAATCCCGCTCTATGGGTGCCGCCATATGGATCATGCCGCTAGGCTGCTTGAGATCGACGGGCCCGATTTCGACTATGATAATTTCGCAGTCGTTGCTGAGACGTTGTTGCAGCAGCTTGGAATGACGGTGGTGGAAAAGGAGGCCAACGCCGACTTGCATGTATGGCTGGTGGATTTTGAAGGCTGCCGGATGTTGCTAAAGGGCGAGCACTACAGTGGCCAGATGTGGCTGGAAGGGCTCGACAGTGAAGCGGAAGAAACAATGCGTTTTCTCGCCGGGCTACTCGGAAAAGGCTGAGGCGCCAGGCAAAGCGTTGGCGTGCTGTATTTCCTAGCCACAATATATGGCTTGGGTATATAATCGCCGGCTTCGGTTGCTACCGGCAGTGTGAGAGCTGGCGGTGGTGTTTTGGGTTCCCTCTCCCCCAATGACAAAAAGGTCTGACAATGACGACTTCTCAATTTTCGCCTGCGCAGCAGCGTAAGGCCCTTTCTTTCTTGGTGGTTTTCCACCTGCTGATCATCGCATCGAGCAACTACCTGGTTCAGCTTCCTTTTACCGTGATGGGTTTCCATACGACATGGGGCGCCTTTACCTTCCCGTTTATCTTTTTGGCGACTGACTTGACGGTGCGCATTTTCGGGGCGGCCATGGCTAGGCAGATCATCTTGCGGGTCATGTTGCCGGCGCTGCTGATTTCCTATGTGCTATCGGTCCTGTTCTATCAGGGCGAGTATCAGGGGATCGGCCACCTCGGTGAGTTCAACCTGTTCGTCGCGCGGATCGCGATTGCCAGCTTCATGGCTTACTTGCTGGGCCAGATCATGGATGTGTCGGTGTTTAACCGCTTGCGCCAGACCAAGCAGTGGTGGGTGGCCCCGAGCTGCTCGACCTTGTTTGGGAATGCCCTCGATACCCTGGCCTTCTTCTCGATTGCGTTCTACAACAGCCCGGATCCGTTTATGGCGGCGAACTGGGTTGAGATCGCGCTGGTGGACTACGGCTTTAAACTGCTGATCAGCCTTGGCCTGTTTGTCCCGATGTATGGTGTGCTGCTTAACTACCTGATCCGTAAACTGACGACCCTGCCAGCCGTGCAGCCGGACAGTGAACGCCAAGCGCCCAATACTCAGAGGGCCTAGCTTTCCCTTCATCGGGTTTCGCACCATAATAAGCTCAGTCTAAGGCCAGCATTGCTGGCCTTATTAATTTCAAGCTAATTGATATGCCAGACCGCTATCCAGCTTGGTATACAGGAGGAAGTATGCATATCCGTGAGGCCAGTATTGAAGAAGCGGCCACAGTGTTGGCCGCCATTACTGAGTTTGCCCGCCCTGCATCAGAGGAAGACATCAAGGAAAGACTCCGTGGCCACCGAGTCCTGATTTTGGTGGCCGAGATTAATGACGAAATGGTCGGGGTAAAAATCGGCTATCAGCTGTCGGAAGACTGCTTTTACAGCTGGCTGGGCGGTGTGGCGCCGGCAGGCCGCCGTGGTGGGGTGGCTCAGGCCCTGCTCGAAGCGCAGGAAGAGTGGGTGGTAGCACAAGGCTACCAGCAGCTGAGGGTGAAATCCCGTAACCGTTTCCCCGCCATGCTGCGTTTGCTATTGAGAAATGGCTACCAGGTTGAGCATCTGGAGAAGAAAGAGGGAATAGAAGATTATCGTCTGCATTTCGTCAAACAACTAAATGACAATAACTCTCAATAAAATGCTTGCATCTCAAATGAGAATGGTTATTATTAACTTGCACTCAGCAAGAACAGCCCAGAACGGCGACGGTTCTTGCCTGAAGGCACGACATTGCTCACATTGCTTCCAGTGTACTTTAGCTAGGGTGGGTTTTTAGTGTAGGGCTAGAATCCTTTTCCCCTTGTGCTGAGCGGCAACTACTTCCGGGTATTGATTGCGGAAAGTAGTGCCGCTTTTTCTTTGCCTATGGCCTGGTGGAAACCGGCTCAGGCAATCTTGACTAACTCTTTGACCAGTTTGTTGATCCCCTCAGCGGCTTCGGAAATACTGCCGGCCAGCATATAGGCAGGGGTTGTCAGCAAGCGGCGTTTTTGATCCAGTACGTAGTCGCTGACCGGGCACTTGATGTGTTCACCGCCCATTTGGTTGAAGGCCTTGGCGGTATCCGGATCGGTCCCAATCGTCCCTTTGGCTCCAGGGCCATAGATCAGCGGGATCATGGCTGGGGCGATGCACAGGTAACCGGCGGGCTTTTCTTCTTCGGCAAACTGCTGGCATACCCGTTTGACTTCGGGGTGGACGGCACAATCGGGTCCCTTGAAGGCAAAGGTCGACAGGTTTTTGGCCGCCCCGAAGCCGCCGGGGATCAGCAGGGCATCATAGTGGCTCGGATCCAGAGTCGCCAGATCGGCAATTTGGCCGCGGGCGATCCGGGCAGCTTCGATCAAAACATTCCGTGACTCTGCCATTTCTTCGCCGGTTAGGTGGTTAATCACATGGTGCTGATCCATATTCGGAGCAAAGCAATGCCAGCTGGCTCCTTCCTGCTCAATCGCCAGCAGGGAAAGGACGGCTTCGTGGATTTCTGTACCGTCAAACACTCCCGACCCGCTCAAAATAACCGCGATTTTCTTCATAATGGCTCCCTTTATCATCAGATTTGTCTACTTTTACTCTCAGTTCATCTTATTTCAGTACGAGCTGTTAACTTTTTCCACAATTAATGATCATTGTAGGATCGTGGATCAATTGAGCAATATTAATTTAAGTCTTTGTTGTGTATGGTGTTTTTTGCTGTGTTTTTTGCCGTTTTAAACATTGATCAAAGCTTTAAAATGAACTACCAACAAACTTATCCACAGATTTGGGGCGCGAAATGGAAAACAGCAGTTAACAGTTGATGGTAGTCATGGCATCCTAGTGACCTAACTCTTTCATCCCCCGGATATAAGAATATCTTTATGGCAACTATCCCAGAAAATCCACTTATTCTGATTGATGGATCATCTTATCTTTATCGTGCCTACCATGCTGCGCCTAACTTCACTAATTCAGACGGTGAGCCTACCGGTGCGGTTTATGGTGTGGTGAACATGCTGCGCAGTATGTTGCGTCAGTTTTCCACCGAGCACATTGCCGTCATCTTTGATGCGAAAGGAAAAACATTCCGAGATGAGATGTATCCGGAATATAAGGCTAACCGTCCGCCGATGCCGGATGATCTTCGCTCGCAGATCGAGCCGCTTCATGCCGTTATCAAGGCCATGGGCCTGCCGCTGATTTCGATTTCCGGGGTGGAAGCTGATGACGTGATTGGTACCTTGGCCTGCCAGGCTTCGAAAGCCGGCATGCCGGTGTTGATTAGTACCGGTGATAAAGATATGGCCCAGCTGGTTGATCAGAACATTACCTTGATCAACACCATGACCGACGTGGTGATGGATCCGGCCGGGGTGGTTGATAAATTTGGTATCGGCCCTGAGCTGATTATCGACTACCTTGCCCTGATGGGGGATAAGGTGGATAACATCCCGGGCGTGCCGGGTGTCGGCGAGAAGACGGCCAAGGCCCTGCTGACCGGGATCGGCGGCCTGGATGCCCTGTATGCCAATCTTGACGATATTCCGGCGCTGGGTTTCCGTGGCTCGAAAACCATGCCGAAAAAGCTGCTTGAGCATAAAGACGCGGCGTACCTGTCTTACGAGCTAGCCACCATCAAACTCGATGTCGAGCTCGATGTCACCCCGGATCAGCTGGTGAAGACCACCCCTGACACTGACGAGCTGACCAAGCTGTTTGGCCAGTTGCAGTTCCGTCGCTGGCTGGCTGAAATGCTTGATGGCAGTGATGGCCGCATTGTGGCCGATGAAAAATCAGCCGCGCCGGCAGCAGCCAAGCCGGTCGCCCCTGTAATTGACCGCAGTGGCTACGAAACGGTGTTGGATGAGGCGGTATTCAGCCAGTGGCTGGAAAAGCTGAGTGCAGCAGAGGTCGTTGCGTTTGATACTGAGACCGACGGCTTGGATTATATGACAGCCAACCTGATTGGCGTGTCGTTTGCGGTCGAAGAAGGCAAAGCGGCTTATGTGCCGGTTGCCCACGACTACCTGGATGCCCCGGCTCAGCTTAACCGTGACTGGGTGCTGGCCCAGCTCAAGCCATTGCTGGAAGATCCAAGCAAAGACAAGGTTGGCCAGAATCTCAAGTTCGATGCCAGTATTCTTGCCCGCTACGGTATTGAGATGCAGGGGATCCGCTTCGATACCATGCTGGAGTCTTACGTGTTCAACAGCGTGGTGGGCCGCCATGACATGGACAGCCTGTCGCTGCGCTACCTTGAACACAAGACCATCAGCTTCGAAGATATTGCCGGCAAGGGCAAGAAGCAGCTGACCTTCAACCAGATCGATCTGGAACAGGCTGGCCCTTATGCAGCAGAAGATGCCGACATTACCCTGCGCCTGCATAACGTACTGGTTGAAAAAGTAAATGCTGATGAGAAGCTGAAGTCGGTATTCGAAGATATTGAAATGCCGCTGGTGCCGGTCTTGTCGCGCATGGAACGTACCGGGGTGCTGATTGACAGCATGCTGCTTGGTGCGCAGTCGACCGAGATTGCCGCGCGCCTTGATGAACTCGAAAAGCAAGCTTTTGAAGTTGCAGGCGAGGAGTTCAACCTGAGTTCGCCGAAGCAGCTTCAGGCTATCCTGTTTGAGAAAATGGGTCTGCCGGTACTGAAGAAAACCCCATCGGGTACCCCGTCGACCAATGAAGAGGTACTGCAGGAGTTGGCGCTGGATTACCCGTTGCCGAAACTGATCTTGGAATATCGTAGTCTGGCGAAACTGAAGTCGACCTATACCGACAAGCTTCCGAAGATGGTGAACCCGGCGACAGGCCGCGTCCATACTTCTTATCATCAGGCCGTGACCGCGACGGGGCGCTTGTCATCAAGTGATCCTAACCTGCAGAACATTCCGGTTCGAAACGATGAGGGGCGTCGTATTCGCCAAGCCTTTATTGCACCGACCGGCTACAAGGTACTGGCGGTCGACTACTCGCAGATTGAGCTGCGTATCATGGCGCACCTGTCGGGTGATCAGGCTCTGCTAGATGCCTTTAACCACGGTAAGGATATCCATGCTGCGACCGCTGCCGAGATTTTGGGGATCCCGCTTGAATCCGTTACCAGCGAGCAGCGCCGCCGTGCCAAGGCGATTAACTTCGGTCTGATTTACGGCATGAGTGCCTTCGGTCTGGCCAAGCAGCTGGATATGGGCCGTAACGAAGCGCAGGATTACATGAATGTGTACTTCGAGCGCTACCCGGGTGTGCTGGAATACATGGAAAGCACCCGCAACCAAGCCAGCGAGCAAGGGTATGTCGAAACCCTGTTTGGTCGTCGTTTGCATCTGCCTGATATCAAGTCGCGAAACGGCATGCGACGCAAAGCGGCAGAGCGTGCTGCGATTAATGCCCCGATGCAGGGTACCGCTGCCGATATTATCAAGCGGGCGATGGTGATGGTCGATGAGTGGGTTGGCCTGCAGCCGGAAGGCCGGGTCCGCCTACTGATGCAAGTTCATGACGAACTTGTATTTGAGGTACAGGAGTCGGAGGTTGACAACGTTTCTGCTGAAGTCCGCCGCTTGATGGAATCTGCCGCCGAATTGGCTGTTCCGCTGATTGCGGATGCCGGGATCGGGGATAACTGGGATCAGGCGCACTAATTCAGCCCGTGAATCGTTAAACAGGTAAAAATAGCCAGCTATGCTGGCTATTTTTTTGCTGAAATTATCTGCTCAGCCACCTACGAGATTTAGAAATTACTTACGAGCTTCTGAAAAAAAACTACAAAAAGACTTTTCAACGCTGAGCAATTGATATACAGTTAGAGCCGTAGGGTACAGAGGTAAGATGTTCTATCTTTCAGACCTTTTGTTTCACGTTATTGGATTTGGCTGATTCAGCCGCCCTGGTCATTTGACCAGGGCGTTTTTTATTGTGGTGCCGAAAATCCATTCTTCCGAATATCCCCGTTCATATTTTGCTCATATTGGCGCTGATTGCCTGCCTACTCATCTATTTATATACCGAATGTTTGTACTGGAAGGTTTTGTTGCCAGAGTTTGATCTGTTTGCTGAATTTTTCCACACGAAAATTTTAGAGTAATTACTTTAATTTTCTTATTCGTCTCGCTATACTCTTGTTTGCTTCTTGTTCATATTTGTTTTCGGTAGTGGGTGCGAAGCCGGCTAGCCAACAAATACATGAAATCGCCATCCTGGATTTGGGGTGGCTTTTTTTTACCCGCCCTGTCATCAAACTGTAATTTTATTCCATTTTAGGATGTTTAGGCTGAGCCTAAGATGTCTTTATTTTTGATAAAAAACAACCTTTCCCGCAAATCTTCCCCAAGCGCTTAAAATGAGATGTTAGCAACAGGAAACCAAGACATAACCTGTGATTAGGTGTTGCGGTAGGCACAATTACGGGAGAAAAAACTTGCGTTGGTAGGGGAAATCACTGATGCTTTCGGGACAAATATAAAAACCTCCTATTTCTCTCCCATTGCCCCGCCTTGCTGGTGGGGTATTTTTATATTTGTGGTCAGTGAAGCTTGCTGGTGGCGGGGCAAAAAAAAAGCCCCCGGTGCGGGAGCTTTGATGCCGGAGCGCTTATTCCTCGTCTTGCGCCTCGTCTTCGTCGAGCATCGCCAGCTGGCGCTCGAGCTCGGGGGCAAACCAGTCATCGAGTTTGCGGCGAACCTGATCCACCCCGATCCCTTTGAGTGACGAGAAGGCCTCAACTTGCACGTCGCCCCCGAATGCCTTGACGCTGTCGCGTACCTTCATTAGCTGCTGCTTGCGGGCACCGCTCTTGAGCTTGTCGGCCTTGGTCAGCAGGACCAGTACCGGCAGGCGGCTCTCGATTGCCCACATGATCATTTGCTGATCCAGATCTTTGAGCGGGTGGCGGATATCCATCAGTACAACCAGTCCCTGCAGGCATTCACGCTTTTGCAGGTACTCGCCCAACGACTCCTGCCACTTCAGTTTCATTTCCAGCGGCACCTGGGCATAACCATAGCCCGGCAGGTCAATCAAGTTACAGCCGGGGATGACCTCGAACATGTTGATCAGCTGGGTACGTCCCGGTGTTTTTGACGTTCGGGCCAGACTCTTTTGGTCGGTGATGCGGTTTAGGGCACTCGACTTACCTGCATTGGAGCGGCCAGCAAATGCGATCTCAACGCCTGTGTCGTTTGGCAAGTGTCGGATTGTAGGTGCACTTGTGATAAATCCTGTGTTTCTATAGTTGAGAGGTTGATTCACTGTTAACTCCGTCAAGTCTTGATGTAGTCGACTGATTACTTTTATGTGAAATTGTGTAAAATATACGAAAACCGAGCTCGGTTAGTGGTCGCATTGTATACCATGTCACTGAGCATTACTTGTGGTACTGGAAGCTCAATAATTATAAACGGAATGTCATGAAGAAATTAGCACTGATATTGACTCTGCTGGCCAGTTGCTCAGCCTGGGCCCAGGGAGACGCAGAAGCCGGAAAGGTGAAAGCCGCGACATGTGCCGCCTGCCATGGGGCAGATGGCAATAGTATAATGGCGCAATACCCGAAGATTGCCGGTCAGCATGCAGGCTATCTTGAAAAACAGCTCAAGGATTTCAAACTTGCGATGAGCACCGGTGGTGCCCAGGGGCGTAACGACCCTGTGATGGGCGGGATGGCGATGCCGCTGACCGAGCAGGATATGGCTGATCTGGCCGCTTACTACGCTTCACTACCGATCTCCGATAGCACCACGCCCGAGGCATCGATTGAAATCGGCCAAACCCTATACCGCTTCGGTGATGCCGAGCGCGGCGTTACGGCATGTACGGCGTGTCACGGTCCGCGGGGGAACGGCACCAGCCTGTCAGGTTTCCCTAAAATCTCTGGCCAGAATGCCGAATACGTTAAGCTTCAGCTGGAGAAATTCCGCGATGGCCAGCGTGGCAATGATATGAACGCCATGATGCGTGCAGTGGCAGCCAAGCTTACTGACGACGAAATTGCCGCTTTGTCACAGTACGTGGGCGGATTGCACTAAATTTTCCTTCAGCCTGGCTTCCAGTCGGTGGAGAGAAAGGGCAGCTTCGGCTGCCTTTTTTATTGCGGGCCACACAGCGAGCCGATTGCAAGAAAATAACAGTTTTTGGCCAAGACACGCCAAATGCTTGTTCTGTTGTGAGAGATCGACCATTCGTACCGGTCGATGTTGATGAAATTGTCAATAGCTATAGCCTTAAAGTATATATAAAACAGAATCTTGCTGTTATTGAAATTAACTTACAGGTGATGCATCCGTCTGGGCGGGATTGTTTCAGATGCAGATTGGCGTAGAGTATGCGGTGTCGACAGGGAGTGGACACAGGAAGGAAAGCGCCATTGATGGCATGGGCAAGGTGCCTGAAGGAATACAGGATGTCCGGCAAGGAGCCGGGTAGACCGCAAGATGTGGTAAGGACTGTCAGGAAAGACCCTTACGGAAAAGAAAACACAACAAAGGAATCAGCATTCTAGGGACGGGGTGCACACACGGATGGTGAACTGGTTGCCAGATGGCAACATGCTAATGGAAAAGCCGGTTAAGGATAGCCGTACAGACAGGGATCACCGTTCAAGGACGGAAAAAACACATCAGGATGATGAAGAACAACAAGTTGGCACGGAAGCAATAATAACAAAAGGATATTGTCAGACCGGGATGTTACTAACTGGTTAAGGACAGACTAGACAGGATATAGCCAGCAATGGCGACCCCACAGAGCGACAGGTCACCCGACCTGTCGCTTTTTTCTTTTCCGCCACTTGCCGTGCCAACCTTAGTAGTGCACATTTCTCCATCAAATCTGCTATTATACCCGGCTTCATTGAGCGCCGCGGCAATGCCCTGTGCGATAAAGTTAACAGGAGAGCGAAGATGGCCCCATGTCCGTTGTGCCAGAGCCAAAGCATTACGCCGTTTTTTGAAGATCGGCGCCGGCACTATTTCCGCTGTGGGGAGTGCGCCTTGATTTTTGCCGATCCCGAGTCGAGATTGTCGCCGCAAGAAGAGAAAGCGCACTATGATTTGCATGAGAATAACCCGGAAGACTTAGGCTACCGGCGTTTTCTCGCCCGGCTGGCCGATCCGCTGATGGAACGTCTCGGCAGCTCGCCGCGCCGCGGTTTGGATTTTGGCTGCGGCCCCGGCCCGACTCTGTCGCTGATGCTGGCCGAAGCCGGTCACAAGATGGCGGTCTATGATCCGTACTTTGCCGATAAGCCGGCCGTGCTGGAGACACAATACGACTTTGTGACCTGTACGGAAGCGATCGAACACTTTTATACGCCTGCGAAGGAGTGGGGGCAGCTGGTTGGTATGGTAAAGCCCGGTGGTTGGCTGGGCCTGATGACCAAACTGGCACGAGATGCAGATGCCTTTGCGCAATGGCATTACAAGAACGATCCGACCCACGTGAGCTTTTTTAGCCGCGAAACATTCCACTACCTGGCCCAACGAGATAGCCTGGCGGTGGAATTTGTCGGGAATGATGTAATTTTGCTGAGGAAAACCCAGTAATGACCCGTAAGAAAAGAAGCCGTACTACCGGGATGTCCGATCAGGTAGTCACCGTAAAGACCCGCACCCAGCACGATCTTGATGGTCTGCAGCGTAAGAAAGATCGCAAGCGCAAAGGCCTTAAATCTGGTAGCCGCCACTCTATGGTAACGCCAGAAGATGCCCGCAAAGCCGCCCAGCGTAAAGATCCACGCCATGGCAGCAAGAAAGCGATCCCATTGATTGTCGAGCCGAAGAAGCCGATGACCAAGCAGCAGCGTCGCATGAGCGCCGAGCAGGAGCTGCAGATGCTGGAAAATGATGCCCAGCTAATGGTACTGCTAGATCGCATTGAGGCCGGTGAGAAACTGGGCGCAGGCCTGCAGAAGCAAGTTGACCAGAAGCTGGACCGTATCGAGCAGCTGATGAACCAGCTAGGTTTGCTGGACGACGACGAGCCGGAGATGGAAGAGGTAGCGACTCGCGGTCCTCGTTCCGATGACGATTTGCTCGATCAGTTCGAAAACATGGACTACGACGATTTCGACAAGGAGTAAGCCTTGCAGGATATGACATTGTGGCTAGGACTGGCCGGCCTGATTGTTGCGGTACTGGCAAGCTATGCCGGCTATTTGTTGTATAAACTCTACCAGCAGACCCAGCGCCACAAGGCGTTTCTTGCTCGCGCCCAGCGTCAGCAGGAGGAAGGGATCAAGCAGCGCAATGCCAACATCATGGAAAGCGTCTTGATCATCGCCCAAGCCGGTAAGCAGGATGAGTGCGATATGTCAGAAATTGCCATCCGCCTGTACAAACTGATGGAAGTCCTGCAGGGCGATCATCAGGTTGACTTTGCCAGCCAGTACCCGGCGATGCACGAGTTATATCAGGTGGTGAAGGACATGCCTCGCGGTGAGCAGCGCAAGACCCTGGCCAAGCAAGAGCGGATGCAACTGGATTTGGTCAGGATGAAGGCCGAAGCCCGCCTGCTAGATACTATCAAGTCTGAGCTGGACTTGATCTTGGCGGCCAAGCCTGCCGCTTGATACCAGTAGCTGTTTTCCCCTGTCTATACTCAGAGGCAGGGGAAAATTGATCGGCTTGGCAGTTTAGTTATCTTCTATCTACATCTTAACCAAGTTGTGTCACACTGGGCGGCCAATATTTTTCTCCCCTCTAAATTTAGTGGAAGTAAGTCATGTCAAATGAGCAGATTATTTGGGATCAGGCCCTAATCGAAAAATATAACTATTCGGGGCCGCGCTATACCTCTTACCCGACAGCGTTGGAGTTTCACGAAGCATTCACGTCCGCGGAATTTGACATGGCGTGCGCCCAGTATCCTGAGCGCAACCTGTCGTTGTATGTTCATATCCCGTTCTGCCACAAGCTGTGCTATTACTGTGGCTGTAATAAAATTATCACCCGCCACCAGCATAAGGCCGATCAGTACCTTGATGCGCTGGAGCAGGAGATCCGTCAACGCGCGGCGCTGCTGGGCGAGCGAACGGTCAGCCAGTTGCACTGGGGTGGTGGTACGCCGACGTTCCTGACCAAGCCGCAGGTGAGCCGCTTGATGGGATTGCTGCGTGACCAGTTTACCTTTGCGCCTGATGCCGAGATCAGCATCGAGGTTGACCCGCGTGAAATTGAGCTCGATATGCTAGATCACCTGCGTAGCGAGGGATTCAACCGCCTGAGTATCGGGGTGCAAGACTTCAATAAGGAAGTCCAGAAGTTGGTTAACCGCGAGCAGGATGAGGCGTTTATCTTTGCCATGGTAGAGCGTGCCCGCGACTTGGGTTTCCGTTCGACTAACCTGGATTTGATCTACGGATTGCCAAAGCAGAACCCAGAGTTGTTTGCCCAGACACTGGAGCAGGTGCTGACTATGCGCCCGGGCCGTTTGTCTATTTTCAACTACGCCCATATGCCAAAGCTGTTCGCTGCCCAGCGTAAAATCAAGGAGGCGGATCTGCCGCAGGCCAACGAGAAGCTGACCATCTTGCAGCAGACCATCGCCACTCTGACCGGTGACGGCTACCAGTTTATCGGGATGGATCATTTTGCCCTGCCGGAAGATGAACTGGCGGTTGCCCAGCGCGAAGGGATCCTGCACCGTAACTTCCAGGGCTATACCACCCAGGGGGACTGTGATCTGCTTGGGTTGGGGGTATCGGCAATTTCGATGATTGGTAATTGCTACGCCCAGAATCAGAAGGAGCTGAAGCAATACTACGCCAGTGTCGGCGAAAAGCGCGAAGCGCTGTGGAAAGGGGTCTCGCTGGACGATGATGACCTGCTGCGCCGTGAGGTGATCAAATCTCTGATCTGTAACTTCCATTTGGATAAAACAGCGATTGAGCAGCAGTTTGGTATCGAGTTCGATAGCTACTTTGCCGAAGATATCGAGTTGCTACAGACCTTCATTACCGATGGGCTGGTTGAGGTGAGCGATACCGCGATTGATGTCGTGCCAAAAGGTCGATTGCTGATCCGCAATATCTGTATGAGCTTTGATAAGTACCTGCGCCACCGTGCCCGCCAGCAGCAGTTCTCTCGGGTGATTTAACCCCGCGCCGTACTGGTTGCATCGCACAAATAAACAAAAAGCCCTCGAGCTGTAATGGCTCGGGGGCTTTTTGGTATCGACTAAGCTAAGTGATCAGCCGTTAAACATGTTCACCGCGGCAATCAGTGCCAGGATCCCGGCAGCAAAATGGCCCGGGCCATTGGCTGCGATTTCGCTGACAGCAGGCATTGCCACGCTGAATGAAAAGATACTATCCAGCATGGTGGGGTTCCCACTGTGTTCTTGGTGTTATGTTGCATTGTGTGGTGTGGCTTCAGGGGAGGCTGAAGTCGGGGGGTATTGTACGCAAAACGAACGAAGATGGAATGGGGGTAGGTCAAAAAATGGCCAGTGACTGCGATTTAATTTCCGCTGCGACTGTCTAGTGCCTCGGCTTTAGCGTTTTGTATTGTGCGGAAAGAAATTCAATGTGTGGGTGAATGTCCTTCCGCACAAAAAGCGAACTAGTCGGTCACGACATTGAGCTCTTTAAGTTTGCGGGTTAGGGTATTGCGCCCCCAGCCCAGTAGGCGGGCCGCTTCCTGCTTGTGGCCGTGGGTGTGTTCCAGTGCGGCTTCCAGCAGGATTTTCTCAAACTCCGGTAATGCCTCACCCAGCAGGTTCTGGTGGCCCTGGCGGAGGTTGTCGAAGGCCCATTTTTCCAATGCATGGTGCCAATGCTGATGGCCGCCTTCGCTGGCTTGCGGTTGGCTTGGGGCAAGTAGTTCCGGCGGTAAGTCGGCCGGCAGAATCTCTTTGCCGCTGGCCATGACGGTAAGCCAACGACAGGTGTTTTCCAGCTGGCGAACATTGCCCGGCCAGTCCAGCACCGTCAGGGCCTCCTCGGTATCCGGGTGGAGGGTTTTTACCTCGACTCCCAGCTCGTCGGAAGCGCGCTTGAGAAAGTGTCGGGTCAGCTGCGGGATGTCTTGGCGGCGGTCTTTGAGCGCTGGTAGGTGGACCCGGATCACGTTGAGACGGTGGAACAGATCTTCGCGGAAGTCCCCGTCGGCCACCAGGCGTTCGAGGTTCTGGTGGGTGGCGGCAATGATCCGGACATCGACATTGACCGGCGAGTGGCCGCCGACCCGGTAGAACTGGCCGTCAGCCAGCACCCTCAACAAGCGGGTCTGGATATCCAGCGGCATATCACCGATTTCATCAAGGAACAGGGTGCCGCCGTTGGCCTGCTCGAAACGGCCCTGGCGGACATTATTGGCACCGGTAAAGGCGCCTTTCTCATGGCCGAACAGTTCCGATTCGATCAGGTCTTTGGGGATTGCCGCCATATTGAGGGCAATGAACTCCTTGTGGCTGCGCGGGCTGTGGCGGTGCAGCGCATGGGCAACCAGCTCTTTACCGGTACCGGACTCACCGTTGATCAGGACCGATATTGAAGAGCGGGACAGACGGCCGATGGCCCGGAATACCTCCTGCATAGCGGGGGCCTCGCCGATGATCTCCGGGGCATTCTTTTCTATTGTCTCCGGCTGCTGCTGGCGTTTTTGCTCCTGACTGTGGGTGACGGCACGTTCGACCAGGCTCACGGCCTCATCGATATCGAATGGTTTGGGTAGGTATTCGAAGGCTCCCTCCTGGTAGGCGTTCACCGCGGCATCGAGATCGGAATGGGCGGTCATGATGATGACCGGTAGGGTCGGGTAATCGGCCTGCAGCACCTTGAGCAACGAAAAGCCATCCATCCCCGGCATGCGGATATCGGAGACCAGCACGTCGGGTACGCTGCGCTCCAGGGCTTCGACCACGCTATCGGCATTGGCGAAGGTTTCACATTTTAGTCCGGCTGCATTGAGGGTCCGCTCCAGCACCCAGCGGATTGAGCTGTCGTCATCAACGACCCAAATTAGTCCTTTGCTCATGGTGAATCCTCTACATAATCGGTAAATACAAGGTGAATTTGGTATGGCCCAGCCAGCTTACGACTTCTATCTTGCCTTGGTGCTGGTCGACCAGGTTCTGTGCAATGGACAGCCCGAGTCCGGTGCCGCCTTCGCGCCCGGTGACCATGGGGTAGAACAAGGTGTCCTGAATATCGCTCGGGATCCCGGGGCCATCGTCGATAATGTCGATCTTGGCGGCCACCCGATAGCGTTTGCCGTGGATCAGCGCCTGGTGGGCGGTGCGGGTTTTGAGGGTGATATTACCGCCGCCGTGCTGCTTGAGAGCCAGTGACGCATTACTGACAATATTGAGGATCGCCTGCTCCAGCTGCTCGGCATCCATAGTGAAGTCGGGCAGGCTGGGATCGTAGTCGCGGTGCAGCTGGATATTCTCGCCGCAGTCGATACTGATCAGCTGGCGGACTTTTTCTAGCACCACGTGGATGTTGTCTTTCTGGCGGTTGCCGGGACGCTGCGGCCCGAGCAGGCGATCGACCAGGTTGCGCAGCCGGTCGGCCTGCTCGATGATCATCTGGGTGTATTCGGTATAGCTCGGGTCGGGCAGGGTTTTCTCCAGTAGCTGGGCGGCACCGCGCAGGCCGCCGAGTGGGTTCTTTATTTCATGGGCCAGCCCGCGTACCAATTCCTTGGCGGCTTGCTGCTGGGCGTGCTGGCTGAGCTCCTGGCTGATCCGGCGCTGCTGGTCAATCGGTTTTAGCTCTAGCAGGATCAATAGCTCGCGCTGCCACGACAGCGGGCTGGCATTGAGCTCCAGGGTGTGGTGGCGGCCGTCGATGACAAACGTCACGTCGCTGTCGGCCAGTCCTTGCCCACTTTGCAGCGTTTCGGGGAGCAGGGTTAAGTCCAGCGAGGTGTGCTGGAGCAGATCCGGGAAGCGAGTGTTGTTGAGCCGGCGCTTGCTGAACGACAACAGCTGCTCAGCAGCCGGGTTGACGTAGCGTATGGTCAGCGACTCATCGAGCAACACGATTGCCGTGACTTGGTTGTCGAGGATCAGGGAAGAAAAGTCAGCCGTCACAATTACCATCCTTGTTGGTGCAGTTCATCATGGTGCATTGAACTGCAAATGCACCATATTGGTGCAATCAAGTGTAGCCTGTCTGTCTGGGATCGTGAACGAAAAAATGGTGAACGCCTGTTATTTGGGCACTGGGTGTGGTGCCGGGCGTTGGTTGATACGGGCACGGTGCAAGAAGACAGTAATTTCTTCAGATGATGCAATAACCTTGCCGTGTTTGAGTAAATCGACCTGCAGGGTATGGCTGCCGCGATCTATATTGGTGAGGGGCCAGGTCAGCAGGGCCTGAGGCCGCCCATATACCTCACCATCAAGGCGCAACTGGGCGCTGTGGCCTTGGTTGAGCTTACGGCTGGCGACCGCGGTTACCGTAATGTTACCTTGGTTGTCACGCAGGGTTTGCTGATGGGTCGGGTTGGCGAGTGTTATGGTTGGCGCGGGTTGGATAGCGTCGCTTGGCTGTTGCTCGGCGTTTATCTCGGTATCGATTATGTCAGGCTGGGGCGGGGAGGATACTTCTGGCGGCTGGATGTAGATCGCCGAGGCGCCGGGGTGGGGCTGATCGGAAAAGTGGAGGGTACCGGCTTCGTCCTGCCAGGTATAGATTTGGGAGGCCGACGTGGTGGAGGGGAGCGTGGCCATAGCCGCTAAAAAAGCCGCGAATACATGTGGGTTCCCGTACATGGTGTGCTATTGGGTTGTGGGTGTTGCGGTTATTGTTAGCAGCATCAGAGAGGCGGACAAGATCAAAAAGGCCAGCTTGTGAAGCTGGCCTAAATCTATTATGACGACTTGTTTATCAGTTACTTAAACTGAGTAGTACAGTTCGAACTCTAGTGGGTGCGTGGTCATGTTGATTTTCTCGACATCCTGAGATTTCAGGCCGATGTATGAATCGATAAAGTCGTCAGAGAATACGCCACCCGCTGTTAGGAACTCACGGTCCTCGTCAAGTGCCTGCAGTGCACCTTGTAGAGATTCAGCAACCGTTGGGATTTCTGCTGCTTCTTCTGCTGGTAGGTCGTACAGGTCTTTGTCCATTGCTTCGCCTGGGTGGATCTTGTTCTGGATACCGTCAAGACCTGCCATTAGCATGGCTGCGAAAGCCAGGTATGGGTTCGCTGCTGGATCACCGAAGCGAACTTCGATACGGCGTGCTTTCGGGCTTGGTACCACTGGGATACGGATAGAAGCAGAGCGGTTACGAGCTGAGTAAGCCAGCATAACGGGTGCTTCGAAACCTGGAACAAGACGTTTGTACGAGTTTGTTGCTGGGTTAGCAAAAGCATTGATTGCACGTGCGTGCTTGATGATACCACCGATGTAGTAAAGTGCCATTTCAGACAGGCCGCCGTACTTGTCGCCAGCGAATAGGTTAACACCGTCTTTCGCCAGAGACTGGTGAACGTGCATACCTGAGCCGTTGTCGCCGACTAGTGGTTTAGGCATGAAGGTGGCTGTCTTGCCAAATGCGTGAGCAACGTTGTGCACTACGTACTTGTATACTTGGATTTCGTCGGCTTTGGTGGTCAGCGTGTTGAAGCGGGTTGCGATTTCGTTCTGGCCCGCAGTCGCTACTTCGTGGTGGTGCGCTTCAACAACTAGGCCCATCTCTTCCATGATGAGACACATGGCAGAACGGATATCTTGTGATGAATCAACTGGCGCGACTGGGAAGTAACCGCCTTTAACACCTGGACGGTGGCCTTTGTTACCGCCTTCGAAATCAGAACCTGTGTTCCAAGCGGCTTCTACGTCGTCGATCTTGAAGAAAGAACCTGACATGTCGGTTGCGAACTTCACGTCGTCGAATAGGAAGAACTCTGGCTCAGGGCCGACTAGCACGGTGTCGGCAATGCCGGTTGAGCGCATGAAATCTTCAGCACGCTTGGCAATAGAGCGTGGGTCACGGTCGTAGCCTTGCATGGTAGCAGGCTCTAGGATGTCACAGCGGATGTTCAGGGTTGCATCTTCGGTGAACGGGTCTAATACCGCGCTCGCTGCGTCTGGCATCATCACCATATCTGATTCGTTGATACCTTTCCAACCAGCAACAGAAGAGCCGTCGAACATCTTACCTTCTTCGAAGAAGTCAGCATCGATCTGGTGGGCAGGGATAGAGATGTGCTGCTCTTTACCTTTGGTATCGGTAAAGCGTAGGTCAACAAACTTAACTTCGTTTTCCTGGATCAGCGCAAGTACGTTTTCTACTGACATCTTGAGTAACCTCCGGTGTTAGGTTGGGCAACTAGCCGCAACAAATTAGGAATGAGCGTGTTCTGCTCTATTGCCCAAGTACATTGCGAGAACCGTGCCAACTTTTAAAAGCCCCAAAATAGCGCACTTTGTCGGTATTCCGGGCTGAACTTTTCCATTAATTGCACCTTTTTGGGGATTGTCTGCACTATTATGGTGCGTTACGGGACGTGTTCCCCTTCCTGGTGCGCGTATCTACATTAGCCCACTGCGGCATATTGTCAATCGTCTGGGAGGGGTAAAGCGAGGCTGTAAGCCGGTTGCAAAGGGCGTTTTCTCGCTGAGCACGCAAAAAAATGCACGGTGAGAACAGAGGAGATAAAAAAGGCGGTGATATAAATCACATATTACGTGGGTTTTGGCGTAAAATCTGTTAGATTATGAGCCGTTTTTTTAACCAAGTAGCGCCATCCGGTCGCTGCATGTTCTGAGTGAATGTGAATCCATGTCTAATCCACAGATCGATAAATTAAGAAATATCGCAATTATTGCGCACGTTGACCACGGTAAAACCACCCTGGTTGACAAACTGCTTCAGCAGTCTGGCACGTTAGAGTCTCGCGGTGAAGTTGAAGAACGCGTAATGGATTCCAACGACATCGAAAAAGAGCGTGGTATTACCATTCTTGCCAAGAACACAGCGATTAACTGGAATGATTACCGCATCAACATCGTAGATACCCCGGGACACGCCGACTTCGGTGGTGAAGTAGAGCGTATCATGTCGATGGTTGACTCTGTACTGCTGATCGTTGATGCCGTTGACGGCCCAATGCCTCAGACACGCTTCGTGACCCAGAAAGCGTTTGCCCACGGCCTGAAGCCTATCGTGGTTATCAACAAGATCGACCGCCCAGGCGCGCGTCCTGACTGGGTAATGGATCAGGTCTTTGACCTGTTCGATAACCTAGGTGCGACCGACGAGCAGCTAGACTTCCAGGTAGTTTACGCATCAGCACTTAACGGCTGGGCAACGCTGGAAGAAGGCGAAACTGGCGACGATATGGAACCTTTGTTCCAGGCTATCGTTGATAACGTTGCTGCGCCAGATGTTGACGTTAACGGTTCTCTGCAGATGCAGATTTCTCAGCTTGACTACAGCTCATACGTGGGTGTTATCGGTGTAGGCCGTGTTACCCGTGGTAGCGTGAAGCCGAACCAGCAAGTGACTGTTGTCGGTGCAGACGGCAAAACCCGCAACGGTAAAGTGGGTACTATCCTTGGCTACCTTGGCCTTGAGCGTCACGAAGTTGAGCTGGCGACTGCCGGCGACATTATCGCAATCACCGGTCTGGGCGAGCTAAAGATCTCTGATACTATCTGTGACGTGAACGCGGTTGAAGCGCTACCTGCTTTGTCTGTTGACGAGCCAACAGTAACCATGACGTTCCAGGTAAACACTTCTCCGTTCGCTGGTAAAGAAGGTAAGTACGTCACTTCACGCAACATCCTTGAGCGCCTGCAGAAAGAATTGGTACACAACGTTGCCCTGCGTGTTGAAGAAACTGAAGATCCGGACAAGTTCCGCGTCTCTGGCCGTGGTGAACTTCACCTGTCTATCCTGATTGAAAACATGCGTCGTGAAGGTTTCGAGCTAGCGGTATCTCGTCCTGAGGTTATCATCAAAGAAGAAGATGGCCAGCTGATGGAACCGTTCGAAACCGTAACTATCGACGTTGTGGAAGAGCACCAGGGCGGTATCATGGAGAACATCGGTCTGCGTAAAGGTGAGCTGACTGATATGGCACCAGATGGCAAAGGCCGTGTGCGTATGGACTTTATGATGCCTTCTCGTGGCTTGATCGGTTTCCAGACTGAGTTCATGACCTTGACTTCTGGTTCTGGCTTGATGTACCACACGTTTGACCACTACGGCCCACACAAAGGCGGTACCATCGGTCAGCGTAACAATGGTGTGTTGATTGCTAATGCAGCAGGTAAAGCCTTGACTAACGCCCTGTTTAACCTGCAGGAGCGTGGTCGCCTGTTCATCGGTCACGGTGTAGAAGTGTACGAAGGTATGATCATCGGTATTCATAGCCGTGACAACGACCTGACGGTTAACGCCCTGAAAGGTAAGCAGCTAACTAACGTTCGTGCATCGGGTACCGATGACGCGCAGGTGCTGACTCCGCCGATCAAGTACACGCTTGAGCAAGCACTGGAGTTCATCGATGATGACGAGCTAGTGGAAGTAACACCTGAAAGCATCCGTATTCGTAAGAAACTACTTACGGAAACCGATCGTAAGCGTGCAAGCCGCTCAGCAAAATAATTGCTAGCTGTTAGCCGTTAAACCATCCCCCCATCGGTGCTACCATGGGGGGATTGTTGTATCTGAACCCTACAAAAAAAAGAAGAACGACTATGCAACCCATCATTATTACCGGGGGACCGGGAGCAGGGAAAACCTCGCTGCTCGACGCCTTGGCTCGGCGCGGGTACATGACTTTCCCGGAAGTCTCCCGAGCCTTGATCCGCGAGCAGGCGGCCCTGCCTGGCGGTGTGCTGCCCTGGACGGATCTGCCGCGCTTTGCCGCGCTTTGCCTCGATAGGATGAGCAACCAGCGCGAGCAGGCCAAGCGTGGAACCATGCCGGCTTTTGTTGACCGGGCAATTGGCGATATCTGTGCCTACTTGACTATCGGTGGCATCGAAGTGGAAGAACATTACCAGGCAATGGCCAAGGGCTACTTCCCGACGGTCTTTGTCTGTGCGCCGCATGGCGATATCTATGTCCAGGATGACGAGCGGCCGCACAGTTTTGCCGAGGCCGAACAGATCCATCGGCAACTTATCGCGACCTACCGCGAGCTTGGCTACGAAGTCGTTGATGTGCCTTGGGGGAGTATCGAGCAGCGGGCCACATGGTTACTGGCCCGGCTCAAACAGGAATAATTCCGCTAGCTGCGTTGCAACTGAGAAATAAAGCGTTCCGACTCGGTGATGGCGGCCTCCATATCGGTGATCGCCCGCTGGATATCCCGTTGCAGCGATTGGAACTCGCCCTGCAGGGAGCCGATGGCGGCGGCGTTGAGGTTATGCTTTAAATACAAGGTATTATCCCGTAGGGTATCGAGAACCGGATCCATTTTCTGCTCGGCCCGGTGCATCGCGCTCAGCATCCGCTGGTAGGAAGCCTTGGTCGTGTTGAGTTTGGACTCGCTGTCGCGGCGCAGTTTACTGCTGCTGTAGAGCGCTAGCTCATCCTGCCACTCCTCGAACAGGGCGTCGGCAACATCTTCAATGGCGGCGATGCGCTCGCGGACTTTCTCGGCTGCGTCGTTGCTGGCCTCGTATTGATCATTGACTTGATTGTAGGCGCTTTCTAGATCGCCACCGTCAAATTGGTTGAGCGCTTTGAGGGCATCGAGGGCACTGGTGAATTGCTGCTGGGCATCTTGCTGGGCGTCGTTGGCATCCTCGACCCGGTCGACCATAATATCGCGTTTGTGAATGCCGACTTGCTCCATGGCTGAATAATAGGCACTTTGGCAACCCGTCAGGGCGGTGAGGCTAAGAAGGATCGCAAGCAGGTAGGGCATAGTTGACTCCATGTGTCCTAATATGAGTAAAGTGACAGTAAATACAAGCAAATAATGACATGACTATGGCTGACAAACCAACAACTAGCAAGCATAGATGGCGGCGGCGAGCACGCAGCGTGATGGCGTTTTCCGGGTATCTGCAACACCGGATCGGCCATGACCGGCTGACGGTGACTGCAGGCTCGATGGCCTATGTCACCCTGCTGTCTTTGGTGCCGCTGATCACCGTAGTGCTGTCGGCCCTGTCGACCTTCCCGGTCTTTGCTGGGCTGGGCGAGCTGCTGCAAAATTTTGTGATTGAGAATTTTGTACCGGCCGCGGGGGAGGTGGTCAAGCAATACCTCAACGAGTTCGTTGCCAATGCCGGCAAGATGACCGCGGTGGGGGTGGCAGCCCTGTTCGTGGTGGCAATGATGCTGATCTCGTCGATCGACAAGTCGCTCAACTATATCTGGCGGGTGCATGAAAAGCGCCGCCCGGTGATCTCGTTCTCGATTTACTGGATGGTACTCACTCTCGGGCCGATCTTGGTCGGCAGTAGTATCGCCGTCAGCTCCTACCTCGGTTCGCTCAATCTGCTCGGCAGTGATGCGGTTAACGGCCTGCTCCAGCGCTCCTTGCGCTGGCTGCCGGTGATCATGTCAAGCAGTGCATTTCTGGGCCTCTATCTGTTGGTGCCCAATACCAAGGTTCGTTTTCGCCATGCCTTGGTGGGTGCGGTAATAGCCAGTATCCTGTTTGAGCTGAGCAAGAAAGGGTTTGCCCTCTACATTACTAATTTTCCATCGTATCAGGTGATTTATGGGGCTTTGGCGGTGGTGCCAATTTTATTTGTCTGGGTGTACCTTTGTTGGTGTATTGTGTTGTTCGGGGCCGAAATTACAGCCAGCCTTGGCGAGAGAAGCCACTGGCATCCAGAAGCCAAGGGATGGCAGGCCACGGTGCCGACCCGGGCTGAGTTATCCGAACTTCAGCCCCCACCAGAGCAACAGACTGAAATTCAACAGACAACAGAAAAAGGTAACAACGAATGATTGCACTGATCCAACGGGTGAGCGAAGCGAGCGTGACGGTAGATGGCCTGGTGACTGGCGCTATCGGTAAAGGCTTGCTGGTGCTGCTTGGCGTAGAGAAAGGCGATGATGAAGCCAAGGCCAAGCGACTGCGCGAAAAAGTGCTGGGCTACCGGGTGTTCGAAGACGAAGAAGGCAAGATGAACCTCAATGTTCAGCAGGCGGGGGGCAGTGTGTTGGTCGTTTCGCAATTTACGCTGGCGGCGGATACCAAGAAGGGGATGCGCCCAGGTTTTTCCAACGGCGCCGCGCCGCAGGATGCCGAGAAGATGTACGAGTACTTTGTTGACTGCTGCAAGGAAACGGGGATCAAGACGGAAACCGGGATCTTTGCTGCCGATATGAAAGTGGCCCTGCTCAACGATGGTCCGGTAACTTTCTGGTTGCAGGTATAATTATCTAGTAGGCACCTTTGCCTCAGGAACGCTGGAGAAGGATTTCATGTTTCGACTTGTCACCCCACAAACTGAAGAAGAGCTGGCTAGCTATTATGATTTTCGCTGGCGGATGCTGCGTGAGCCTTGGCATATGCCGGTGGGCTCAGAGCGTGATGCTTATGATGATATGAGTAGCCACCGGATGATTGTCAGTGATAACGGCCAGACCATCGCCATTGGTCGCTTGTACATGACCCCGGACAACGACGGCCAGATCCGCTACATGGCCGTGCACCCCGACCACCGCCATCAGGGGATGGGGGCGATTGTGTTGATGGCGCTGGAATCATTGGCCCGTGAGGAAGGGGCGAAGCGGTTGGTGTGTAATGCCCGCGAGGATGCGATCCCTTTCTACTTGCGCAGCGGCTTTACCAACCAAGGCGAGCTGAGTGAAGAAAAGGGGCCGGTCCGGCACCAGCAAATGCTCAAGCATCTCGACCCGCTCACCGAAGTGGTGCGTCATCCGGATTGGTGCCAGGAGCTACAGGCATTGTGGCAGTCCCAGATCCCGATCAGCGAGCGCATGGGGGTAAAAATCAGCCAATACACCGGTTACCGCTTTGAGGTCAGTGCTCTGATCAACGCCAATCTCAATACCAAAGCCAATATGTTCGCCGGCAGTATCTTTACCATGGCAACCCTCGCTGGTTGGGGTTTTGTCTGGATGCTACTGAAAGAGCGTAAATATAAAGCGGACATTGTTTTGGTCGACAGCCATATTCGCTACCGATCTCCGGTCAAGGAGCGCCCGCGGGCGGTGGTGACCGTTGAGGATCTCGAAGGCGATGTCGAGCGCCTAGCGACGAACCGAAAGGGCCGGGCCATCGTCAAGGTCAATGTCTACAGCGGCGATGAATTGGCTTCGACCTTTACCGGAACCTATATGCTTTTGCCGTCACACTGCGAACCGGATACCGTTTGCTGACCCTGCTGCCAGCGCCGGATCAGGTGCTGGCAACCCAACATCGCCTCCAGCTCTAGTTGCTGCCCGGCGGGGTTGGCCAAATCCCACTGGCCTTTTAATACCGCATTTATCTCTTTGCCCTTAATCCTGAATGGTGCAATGGTCATTCTTCCCCGGTCACTGGTGATCTTTAGTGGTGTGATTGCCAGTGGTGTGGACTTATCCGTCTCTGTTGCCTTGGCTACCGGTGAGGTGCTAGATGAAGATGCCTCAGATGCAGAAGCCTGTCGCCAGGCATTGAATAGTGAACGGCCCCCTTGCTCAACGGCACTGTCCCGGAATGTTGCTCGCAGTTCGCCGTTCAGGCTATGGGCCAGGCTGGTATAGTTCTGGCCGAGACCCTGAATCGCCGCCGTCATATCGATGCGGCCGCTGGCCGGCCAAGGAACAGATAGCCATTGCGGCAATATATTGGCTGGCAGGCTGTCACCCTGGAGTGCTGCCTGCCATGGCTGCCCTTCTTGGCTCAGATTCAGCTGCCCGGTCGCTTCTAGTAACCCGTCCTTGAATGGCAAGAAGGCCTGCTTTAGTTGCCACAGGCCTTGCTCACTTGCCATTTCAATAAGTGGTTCGTATAAGTCGACAGTATTAAGGCTCATTTGTCTGGCTGTGGCGGTAATATTGCCATGCCAGAGCCTGAATAAGGGCTGAGGGTGGAGTATTAAGTCACTACCGCTGAGGTTGAGCCCGTTGATATACCAGGGGATATCACTATCAGCAGCCGTTAGCTGAGCATAGCCAATATCCAGTGACCGGATATCGATCTGCTTGAATGGAGAGAGTGCCTGCGAGAGATGGCTAGCCCAATCAGCGGGCAAGAACCATTTGATCCCCTTGCTGGTCAGGTTGTTCAATTGCAGTGTCTCTGGGGAAACCTTGCCTTCTACACGCCAATACCCTTCCAGTGCGTTGACGGAGGCGCCATTGAGAATAACGGCGTTTGGGGTGAAGCTCAGATCCAGCAGGGGATCGGTAAATGACTGCTGCCGCCAACTGCCACTTTCGGCATTGAATGATAACCAGGCGTTATGCTGTGAGTAGGCGGAGCCGGGCCAATGCCAGTCGGTCAGGGAAAGGTTGGCGTGATTGAGGCTGATTGTGGGGAGATCGATACTGCTGTCGAGAATATCGACTCGATGCAGTGTTGCCTGCCATTGTCGTGAGGCCCAGCGATCGAGCTGATGTTGCAGTGTTTGGGTTAGCCCGCTGTCTTGCAGCTGTAGGCCGGACAGGGTGAGCTGTTGGATATTCAACGTTTTCTTGTCAGGTGCCAAGATGAGCTGGCCATTGATGCTGGCATACTGCCAATCAAATGAAAAACCATTGAGTTTCCATTGATTGTTATTGTGGATTCCGTCCAGCAGTAATTGCTTTGCTTCCCAATGCTGCCACTGAGCGCTGTCGGCCGCTAACTGAAAACTCCCCTTGAACTGCTGCCACCAAGGGGCCGGATTATTGGGTTGGAAATGCCAGTTGTCCAGCTGGAGCTCTCCCTTTTCGAGATAAATAGAGTTGGTAGCAAAGCTTATTTGGCTGATCGCCAGGCGTTGACTGTGAAGCTCGGGCAGCTTGGTGTTGGCGAGCGTTTGGGTAGGGAGCACAGGGTTATCAATCAGCAAGCTGTCAAACTGCCACTGCCGTTGGGTCAGTGAATCAGTACTGAGCCAAAGCGAGACTTGGCTAGCGGTTATCGGTGGTTGACTGTCAGTGATGGTCAATGACGGCTCGAGCAGGGTAAGGTGCCAGGGATCTCGAATATGATAACGCACTTCACTGAGGTTCAAGGTATAGGGAGTTAGCCAACTAACTGCCTGGCTAAGCATTGGTGCGGCATATTGGGTATGCAGCAAGGTCAGGATGATGGTGACTCCCAATGCCGCGAGCACAACAATCGTGGCGATAATCTTCCCAATAAAACGCATAGAGGCTCCCAGCATCCGACAGTTCCCAGTCAATCGCCCTCAGTACAATGGTATCTGTGGCAATGATTATTAGGTGGCAATTTCCTCCCGGTTGCAAGCGCTGGGCGGGATTTTTGGCGTTGATTTAACGAAAAAGCCCCTCAGAAGAGGGGCTTAGTGATTTTTGTTAACCGCCAGCGGTTAGTCTAGCTGTGGGCCTGCAGCAACCAGAGAGGCACCTTCGGTATTGTCGGTGTACTTCTCGAAGTTGTTGATGAAGCGCTCGGCCAGATCTTTTGCCTTGCTTTCCCACTGTAGTGGATCTGTGTAGGTATCGCGCGGGTCAAGGATCTCTGGGTCGACATGCGGCAGCGATGTTGGGACTTCCAGGTTGAAGATTGGGATATTCTTCGTTTCTGTGTTCTCGATAGAGCCATCTAGGATAGCGTCGATGATGGCACGGGTATCCTGGATAGAGATACGCTTGCCAGAGCCGTTCCAGCCGGTGTTGACCAGGTAGGCTTCAGCACCTGCGGCTTCCATACGTTTAACCAATACCTCTGCGTATTTGGTTGGGTGCAGGGTCAGGAACGCATTACCGAAACACGCCGAGAAGGTCGGTGTTGGCTCGGTGATACCGCGCTCAGTACCAGCCAGTTTGGCAGTAAAGCCAGACAGGAAGTGGTACTTGGTCTGCTCTGGCGTTAGCTTGGAGACCGGAGGCAATACGCCGAAGGCATCAGCCGACAGGAAGATCACCTTGTTGGCATGGCCGCCTTTGGAAACCGGCTTAACGATATTCTCGATATGGTAAATCGGGTAAGAAACACGGGTGTTTTCTGTCTTCGAACCGTCATCGAAGTCGATGGCACCATCGCTGCGTACCGTGACGTTTTCTAGCAGCGCGTCACGGCGGATCGCATTGTAGATATCCGGCTCGGCTTCTTTGGACAGGTTGATGGTCTTGGCGTAGCAGCCCCCTTCGAAGTTGAACACGCCGTTGTCATCCCAGCCGTGCTCGTCATCGCCAATCAGGGCACGCTTAGGATCGGTAGACAGGGTAGTTTTACCGGTTCCGGATAGACCGAAGAACACGGCCACATCACCACCTTCACCCATATTGGCAGAACAGTGCATCGATGCGATGTCACGAAGCGGCAGGAAGTAGTTCATCATTGCGAACATGCCTTTCTTCATTTCGCCGCCGTACCAAGTACCGCCGATAAGTTGCATTTTCTCCGTCAGATTGAACACCGTAAAGTTTTCGGAGTTCATGCCGTGCTCTTCCCATTTCGGGTTTGTGCACTTGGCGCCATTCATGACCACGAAATCAGGCTCGAACGTTTCCAGCTCTTCTTCCGTTGGACGGATGAACATGTTTTTCACGAAGTGGGCCTGCCAGGCAACTTCGGTGATAATGCGGATGCATAGGCGGGTATCTGGGTTGGTTCCACAGAAACCGTCAATCACAAACAGGCGCTTGCCGGATAGCTGGCCTGTCACTAGTGCTTTCAGATCGTTCCACGCTTCAACACCAATGCTCTTGTTATCGTTTTTGCCTTGGTCTGCCCACCACATGGTATCGCGGGTGGTGTCATCTTTTACGATGAACTTATCTTTCGGAGAACGGCCGGTAAAGATACCCGTATCGACCGCGACGGCACCCAGTTCGGTAACGATACCTTTTTCGTATCCCTCCAGGCCCGGCTTGGTCTCTTCCTCGAACAGAACTTCGTAACTTGGGTTGCGAACAATTTCTGTAACATTGTTGATACCGTATTGAGATAGATCTAATTTTTTTGCAACCTTTTTTTCGACGTTCATGACAGTCATAGGTGCTCCTTGGGTAAGATGTTGTTTAACTGTTGACCATGCTAGCAACCCTAAAGGGGTAATTCAGGGAGGTTTATCAAAAATTAACCACTAAAAAGTTACGTCCGAGTAAAAGTCTTGAATTTATTGTAGGCGGTAATTTTATCGCGATGTAAAGTATTTGCGCTAGCTCTAAAATTTAATATTTTTCCTGAAAAAAGCGAGGGTTAGCATGTTATTTGCTTACATCTTGTGCGGGGAAAGTGTGCTTCAGGTAAAAAAAAAGCCGGACAAAGTCCGGCTTTTGTAAGTCAGTTTCAGGCTTAATTATGCTGAATAATTAATGCACCTGGTTGCTGTTATCTGTAGCTGCCTTCTCGAATAGGGCGGCAACATCAATACTATCAAAGTCATAGCTTGTACCACAGTAGTCACAGTGCAGTGAGACTTTGCCTTCTTCCGCCACAATACGCTCGACTTCGGTACGCTCGATAGAGCTGATTGCCGAGGCGCTGCGCTCGCGCGAACAACCGCACTGGAAGATCACTTCCTGCGGGTCGAACAGCTTCACGGTCTCTTGGTGGTAAAGGCGGTAAAGGACATCCTGTGCTTCTAGCCCGAACAGCTCTTCGTTCTTCACTGTTTCTGTCAGTTGCTCTAGGTGCTCGAAGTCATCTTCGTGGCCCTGGCCGTCCGGCAGGATCTGCAGTAGCATACCGGCCGCTTTGGCATTGCCTTCATGCTCGCCAGTACGCAGCCAAATACGAGTTTTCAACTGTTCGGAGTTTTCAAAGTAACCTTCTAGGCAGGCTGCAAGGCTGTCGCCTTCGAGGCCAACGACACCTTGGTAGCGCTCGCCTTTGGTCGGGGTGATGGTGATCACCATATGGCCCTTGCCCATCAGGTCATGAATGGTGCCGTCAGCGGGTACTTCACCGTCCCAGCGGGCAACGCCACGGAGTTTTTGGTCGTTGTCGCCATTGATAACCGCCAGCTTAACTGGACCGTCACCTTGCAGCTGGACGGTGATTGACCCTTCGAATTTAAGCGTCGCGGTTAGCAGGCTCGTTGCGACCAGCAGCTCGCCCAACAGGCTCTGCACTGGGGCTGGGTAGTCCTTGCTGGAAATGATCTGTTGGTAGGTGTCGCCCAACTGAACCAGTTCACCACGTACGGATACACCGTCAAACAGGTAACGGTATAGACTATCTTTTGTCATTAGCTTGATTTCTCCAGCAGGTATCTGATTGACCAAAATTGGGTATTCCACGTCAACATAACGAAACTATTCTGCGCTACACTGAACTAATACCCTTAGTCGGAATGACTTTTAAACTTAATTATATCGCGACGCTGCTTTTTATCAGGGCGCTTCTCGGGACTCGGGCTGCCGTAGGCATGAAGGCGGCGCATGTTGGCATGCTCTTCACGGCGCTTGGCGCTCTCCTCGGTTTCCCGATATAGAGTTTGAGCTTCAGGTGCACCACGGCGGGTGTCTGAGAGTTTTTCTATAATAATGGTTTTTTCATCATTGCCTTGGCGTAAACGGATCTCAGCACCGACTTCAACCAGTTTACTGGGTTTGGAGCGCTGGCCGTTATATTGCACTTTACCGCCGTCGATCATGGTGCGGGCAATAGAACGGGTTTTGTAAAAGCGTGCCGCCCATAACCACTTATCGAGACGGACTTGAGTGTTGTCTTGATGAGATGTTTGTTGGCCCACAGTATGCTCCTTAACCCTAAAGGGCGCTAAAAGTACCACATTGCTGACAGAGCGTCAGCAGGCATTGAGAGTTTTTAAATGGTGATATGGGATCGGGATTTCAACCGTAAAATGGGAATAAGTCACATAAAAAAGATAGTCTATTGATAGTAGTGGGAACTTTCTGGGCTCACTTTGATAAACTAAGGCAGCCAATCATACGGCTCGAGAAGCAGTAATACGTTTTGATATTACCTTTTGGTATAACGCGCTAGTTTTTATTTCCGCAGGATGATGGATTTTTCATGGTTACAGCAAATTGGTTAGGGACCTTGCAATCGAAAAGCAAGATCTCAATCTCGTCATTGACTCGCTTCCTTACTTGGGTGCTGGTTGTGATGCTCGCCTGGGTGGTAGGCAGGATGGGTTGGCTTGCCCTGCAGCCAACCCAAACGCCAGCTCGTTGGCAGGCCTCCACTGTGGCTGTATCGTCTGACGCGGGCAACGATCGTGCTGAAGTTGCCAAGGTGCTGAACATGAACCTGTTTGGCCGTTATCAGGAAAGTGCCCCGGTGGTCGAACGCAAGCAGCCGGTGAAACAGGATGCCCCCCAGACCCGTCTTAGTCTGACTCTGGTTGGCCTAGTGGCCAGCAGTAACCCGCAAACGGCGTTGGCCGTGATCACCCACCGAGGTAAACAAAATACTTATGGCCTGAATGAGGCCATTGAAGGCACCCGCGCAACGTTGCAGGCGGTCTACCCGGATCGGGTGATCATCCGTAATAGTGGCCGTGACGAAACCTTGATGCTGGACGGGGTCGACTTCAATAAAGCCTCGCAGCGTTCGGTACAATCCGCTCGTCCGGCACCATCCCGTGCCGAGCCAGAGGAGCCATCATCGGATTTGAGCCGCATCAAGCAGGAAATTCTGGAAAAGCCGCAAACCTTATTTAGCTACATTCGTCTGTCCCAAGTGAAACGGGATGGCGAGTTGGTGGGATACCGGGTCAACCCTGGCAAGGACCGGGCGTTGTTTGATGCCGTGGGCCTGCAGGCCGATGACTTGGCCGTTAGCCTCAACGGCAATGATCTGACTGATGCCGCGGTGATGGCGAAATTGTGGACCGAACTGTCGGATGCGTCCGATTTTACCTTGACCGTCGAGCGAGAAGGTCAGCTACACGATATTTATATTGAGCTGCAGTAGTAGCCCAAAGCGAACATGCGATAGCGCAGGAGTTTTTTGTGAAAAAATGGATGGGTAAAAGCGCCCTCTGGTTATTAGGCAGCTTGATGTGCAGTTCTGCACTGGCGAGTGAGTTTAGTGCCAGCTTCAAAGGAACAGACATTCAGGAATTTATTAACATCGTCGGGCGTAACCTGCAGAAAACCATCATCGTGGATCCGGCGGTGCGTGGTCAGGTCAATGTCCGCAGTTATGATCTGCTCAACGACGAGCAGTACTACCAGTTTTTCCTGAATGTGCTCGAAGTCTATGGCTTTGCCGTGGTTGAAATGGACAACGGTGTGCTCAAGGTGGTCCGTGACAAGGACGCCAAGATTTCGGCTATCCCAGTAGTGGGTGATGATACCAACATCAGGGGTGATGAGGTGGTCACTCGCGTGATCGCGGTTCGCAATGTCTCGGTCCGTGAATTGTCGCCATTGCTGCGCCAGCTCAATGACAATGCCGGTGCCGGTAACGTGGTGCACTATGATCCGGCCAATATCATTATGATCACCGGCCGTGCTGCTACTGTTAACCGGTTGGCAGAAATCATCGAGCGGGTCGACCGGGCCGGTGATAAAGAGATTGACGTGGTCGAGTTGTATCACGCCTCGGCGGCTGAAATGGTGCGTATCGTTGATGCACTGAACAAGACGGCCGATGCCAAATCGACACCTGAATTCCTGCAGCCTAAATTGGTCGCGGATGACCGTACCAACTCGGTTCTGTTATCCGGTGATCCGCAGGTGCGCGACCGGTTGCGTCGCCTGATCCGCCAGCTGGATGTCGAGATGGCTTCTTCGGGTAATAACCGGGTGGTGTACCTGAAATATGCCAATGCCGAACAGATGGTCGATGTACTTAAAGGTGTATCCGATAACCTGCAGGCTGAAAAGCAGGGCAATGCCAAAGCCACTGCAGGCAGTAACTCCCAGGTGATGATATCGGCCCACGTTGATACCAACTCGCTGATCTTGACCGCGCCGCCGGATATCATGCGTGCGCTGGAAAACATCATTGCCCAGCTGGATATCCGCCGTGCCCAGGTGCTGATAGAGGCGATGATCGTCGAGTTGGCCGAAGGTGATGGCGTGAACTTCGGAGTCCAGTGGGGAACCACCGACGGCGGGGTGATCCAGTTCGGCAACTCGGGCGTGCCTATCTCCCAGTATGCGATTGGCCTCGAGCAAGCCAAAGATCAGACTCGAACAGAAACCTTTACCAACCCGCAAACCGGGCAGGAAGAGACTCGTACCATTACCGAAGACGGTGATTTCAGTACCTTGGCTTCGGTGCTTGGCGGGGTGAATGGTGCCGCGCTGGGGATTGTGATGGGCGACTGGACCATGCTGGTCAATGCCGTTGCGTCTGACCGTAACTCCAACATTCTGTCATCGCCGAGCATCACCGTGATGGATAATGGCGAAGCCTCGTTCATTGTCGGTGAAGAAGTGCCGGTGGTGACCGGCTCGACCTCGAGCTCGAACAACGATAACCCGTTCCAGACCGTTGAGCGTAAGGAAGTGGGTATCAAGCTGAACGTGACTCCGCAGATCAACGAGGGGGATTCGGTTCAGCTCAAAATCGAGCAGGAAGTCTCTAACGTACTGGGGGCTGATGGGGCGGTCGATGTTCGCTTCTCCAAGCGTCAACTGACCACCAATGTCTTGGTCCAGGACGGCCAGATGCTGGCACTTGGCGGGTTGATCCAGGAGCAGACCAACGAGAGCGAGCAGAAGATCCCTATTCTGGGGGATATTCCGGTACTCGGTCATTTGTTCAAGTCTACGAACACCACGACGGCGAAGACCAACCTGATGGTGTTCATCAAGCCGACGATTATTCGCGACGGGGTGACGGCTGATGGGATCACCCAGCGCAAGTACAACTACATCCGTGCCGAGCAATTATACAAAGCGGACAAGGGCCTGCGTTTGATGCCGGAAACCGCGATTCCGGTATTGCCGAAATATGGTGAGGATATCTCGTTGCCCCCTGAGGTGCGTGCCTTTGTTGCCCAACTGGAGGGCGATCAGTAATGCATGATGTAAGCCAGGGACAGGATAAGCAGCCGCTGTTCCGGCTGCCTTTCTCGTTTGCCAAGCGCCACCGGGTGGTGCTTGAGGCATTGGATCAGGGTATCGCTCTGTATTACAGCGGTCAGTTGTCGGGTGCGGTACTGGCGGAAGTCCGCCGGGTGGCCGGCAGCAGTTTTGTCCCCCATGCACTGGAGGACAAGGCGTTCGAGCTCAAATTGACCGAAGCCTACCAGCGTGACTCGTCAGAGGCCCGCCAGTTGATGGAAGATTTGGGCTCGGACAGTGACGACTTCTTTTCCTTGGCCGAAGAGCTGCCGGAAACCGAAGACTTGCTGGAATCGGAAGACGACGCGCCGATCATCAAATTGATCAATGCCATGCTGGCCGAAGCGATCAAGGAGGCGGCGTCGGATATCCATATCGAGACGTTCGAAAAAGTGCTCTCTATTCGCTTCCGGGTCGATGGCGTATTGCGGGAGGTCTTGCAGCCGAGCCGCAAACTGGCCCCGCTGCTGGTCTCGCGTATCAAGGTCATGGCGAGGCTGGATATTGCCGAGAAGCGGGTGCCGCAGGATGGTCGTATCTCGTTGCGGATCGGTGGCCGGGCGGTAGATGTGCGTGTATCGACCATGCCATCTTCCCATGGTGAGCGGGTGGTATTGCGTCTGCTCGACAAGAATGCCACCCGGTTGGATCTCTACAGCTTGGGAATGACCGAGGCCAACCATGCCAACTTCCGCCATATCATCGAGCGTCCGCACGGCATTATCCTGGTCACCGGCCCGACCGGTTCGGGTAAGTCGACCACCCTGTATGCCGGCTTGCAGGAGCTCAACGGTAAGGAGCGCAATATCCTGACCGTTGAAGATCCGATCGAATTTGATATCGACGGTATCGGCCAGACCCAGGTCAACCCGAAAGTTGACATGACATTTGCCCGTGGCCTGCGTGCTATCTTGCGTCAGGACCCGGATGTGGTGATGGTCGGTGAGATCCGTGACCTTGAGACTGCCTCGATTGCGGTGCAGGCCTCGTTGACAGGTCACATGGTAATGTCGACGTTGCACACCAATACTGCCGTTGGTGCCATTACGCGTTTGCGTGATATGGGAATCGAGCCATTCCTCGTATCTTCTTCATTGCTCGGCGTACTGGCCCAGCGTCTGGTCCGTACCCTGTGCCCGACCTGTCGCGAACCGTATGAAGCCGATAATGAACAGAAGAAGTTGTTCGGTATACCGGCTGATGAAGACTTGACGCTCTACCATGCCAAAGGCTGTGAAGCGTGTAACAACAAAGGTTACCGCGGCCGTACGGGTATTCATGAGCTGCTGCTGATTGATGAGCAGGTACAGGAGCTGATCCACGGTGAGGCCGGTGAGATGGCGATTGAAAAAGCCATTCGTGCCCATACTCCAAGTATCCGGGATGATGGTCTGGCGAAGGTCAAAGCCGGTATTACTACCCTAGAGGAAGTGATGCGGGTCACCAAGGAGGGCTAACCGATGGCGGCGTTTGAATACAAAGCTCTGGATGCCAAAGGGCGTCAGAAGAAAGGGGTTCTTGAGGGCGATACCGCACGGCAAGTACGCCAGCAGCTTCGTGAGCAGGGGATGATCCCGGTGGAAGTAGTACAAACCCATGAGCGCGAGAAGAAAAAAGCCAGTGGTGGCTTTCAGCTGCGCCGGGGGATCAGTACTACGGAGCTGTCGTTGATCACCCGACAGCTGGCGACCTTGGTACAGGCCTCGATGCCACTTGAGGAATGTTTGAAGGCAGTGGCAGAGCAGAGCGAAAAGCCGAGGCTGAAGAACATGCTGCTGGCCGTGCGCTCGCGGGTAGTGGAAGGCTATACCCTGTCAGACTCGATGGCAGAATATCCGCATATTTTCGATCAGCTGTTTCGTGCCATGGTGGCGGCGGGGGAGAAATCCGGTCATCTCGATACAGTGCTGAACCGCTTGGCGGACTACACTGAGAATCGCCAGAAAATGCGCAGTAAGCTGATGCAGGCGATGATCTACCCAACCATGCTGACCATTATTGCGATTGCGGTGGTGGCTTTCTTGTTGGCGACGGTAGTGCCGAAGATTGTCGATCAGTTCGTCCAGATGGGTCAGCAACTGCCGACTATCACTGAGGTCCTGCTCGCAGCCAGTGACTTTGTCCAGAATTGGGGCTTGGTGGTCCTGCTTGTCATTGCTGTCTTATTCATGCTTATTAAGCTGGCTCTCAAGCGCCCTGACTTTCGGTTGAAGTGGGATCGCTGGGTTATGCGCCTGCCGGTGATTGGTAAGGTCGCTCGGGGTCTGAGTACCTCGCGTTTTGCCCGAACTCTTTCTATTTGTACCTCGAGTGCCATCCCTCTGCTGGAAGGCATGAAAGTGGCCTCGGACGTGATGACCAATACTTGGGTTAATCAACAGATCCGGGAAGCGGCAGATAAAGTCCGTGAAGGCTCCAGCTTGCGGGTCTCGCTTGAACAAACCAAGCTCTTTCCCCCGATGATGCTGCATATGATTGCCAGTGGCGAGCGCAGTGGCGAGCTCGAGCAGATGCTTACCCGTGCTGCCGATAACCAGGACAGGGACTTCGAGTCGCTGGTCAATATGGCGCTGGGGATTTTTGAACCCTTATTGATCGTCGCGATGGCTGGCATCGTGATGTTTATTGTTATTGCTACCCTTATGCCGATCATTGCTTTGAACAATATGGTCGGGATGTAATTTTTTGGAGGTTATTTTAATGCAACGCAAACAACGCGGCTTTACGCTGCTGGAAGTCATGGTCGTGATCGTAATCCTTGGGGTATTGGCCAGCTTGGTCGTACCTAACCTGTTAGGTAACAAGGAAAAAGCCGACCAGCAGAAAGTCGTGACCGATATCAGTGCGTTGGAGCAGGCACTGGATATGTACAGGCTGGACAACAGCGCGTATCCAACGACCGATCAGGGCCTTGAGGCACTGGTCAGCAAGCCGTCTTCTAGCCCTGAGCCGCGTAATTACCGCGATGGTGGCTATATCCGCCGTCTGCCTAATGACCCATGGGGTAACCCATACCAGTATGTGATGCCGGGTGAGCACGGTGCGGTTGATATCTTCAGCCTGGGGGCCGATGGCCAGGAAGGCGGGGAAGGTATTAATACGGATATCGGCAACTGGAATATGCTGGATTTCTAAGTTGTGATGAAGAGTAAGCGTGCAGCGGGTTTTACCCTGATCGAAATACTGCTGGTTCTGGTGCTGTTGGCAACCAGTGCCGTAGCAGTGATTGTGGCCTTGCCTGAAAGCAAGGAAGATAAAGTCAGGGAAGAAGCTGCGCGCTTCCACCATCTCGTCCAGTTACTGGGCGAGGATGCTTTGCTCAACGGCTATGACTACGGTGTCCGGGTTGAGCGTAATCGTTATCAGTTTCTTCAGCTAACCAGTCAGGATTGGCAGCCGGTGGAGTCGTCAAAATTTTTCACTGAGGTGGAAATGCCCGACGAGATCCGCTTGGTGGTCGAGATCGGCAGTTACTCCTGGCAGGACCAGGATCGCCTGTTCAAGCCGGGCTCGCTGTTTAACGAAGACTTGTTTGCTGAGCAAACTGACAAAGACAAGATTAAACCACCTCAGGTGGTGGTGATGGCCAGTGGCGAGTACACCCCTTTTACATTGGAGTTTGAAGTGACGGGTGAAAATCAGTTTTGGCGGGTACAGGCTGATGAGTTGGGGCAACTCTTTCTGTTACCACCGGGCGAGACTATCGCTAGTGTGCAGGAGAACACCCAGCCGTGAAACCGTTATCGACAGCCCGGCGCGTCCGGGGGCTGACTTTGCTGGAAGTGCTGGTGGCTTTGGCGGTGTTTGCTACCGCAGCGCTCAGTGTGATGAAAGCGGTGAGCCAGCATCTCAATACCCTGGGGTACCTTGAGGAGAAAACTTTTGCCGCCATGGTCGCCGACAATGAAATGGCCAAGATCAGACTGTCGGGGCAGATCCCGACATCGGTCAGGCGAGGAAAATCAGAATTGGCTGGGCGTGAGTGGTACTGGTCCATAAAAAGTACCCAAACAGCTGACGGTTACCTGCGCGCATTGGATGTTACTGTAGCAACAGATGAAGCGCGCAAGAAGTCGGTGGTGACGTTGAGAACGTATGTTGAGAATTAATCCTTTTTCCCGTCAGCGCCTGTCTCGTCAGTGTGGTTTTACCTTGCTGGAAGTGTTGGTCGCGATAGCGGTGTTTGCCATGTTGAGTTTGTCGGCCTACCAGGTGATGAACGGAGTGCAGCGCAGTGACGAGCAGTCACGCGAACACAGTGAGCGGCTCAAAGAAATCCAGCGAGCGATGTTGATGATGGATAATGACTTTCGTCAAGTCGTTGCACGCAAGGTGCGTAACCAGGGCGAGACGGCCAGCGATAGAATCTTCCAGAGCAGTGAGTACCTGCTGGACTCGTCGAGCTTCGGTATTTTGTTCACCCGCACAGGCTGGCAGAACCCGCAACAGATGTTCCCGCGCGGCGAGAACGTCAAGGTTGGTTACCGCATCGTCGATGAGCAGCTAGAGCGGGTCTGGTTCCGTTACCCCGATAGTGTGGTGGGCAGTGAAGCGCTGGTTCGGGCGATCTTGCCCGGGGTCGAGGAAATGTCATTTCGGTTTTATAGCGACAAGAAGTGGCTGGAAACCTGGGATAAACCTGCCGCCTTGCCGGAAGGGGTGATGATCAAGCTAACGTTGCAAGATTACGGTGATATCGAACGTGTGTATATGCTGCCGGCCTCGGCACTGGAGGCGGGCAATGAAGAATAACTACGCCCCGTTCAGGCAGCAGCGGGGGGTTGCCCTGATTGTGGTGTTGCTGCTGCTGGCGCTGATGACTCTGCTGGCGGTCCAGATGACCGAAAGACTGCATCTGAATTTTTACCGGGTTGAAAATCAAATCCAGAACCAGCAGGCCTATTGGTATGCGCAGGGGATGGAAGAGCTGGCTAAAGTGGCCATCAAGCAGGGGATAGAAGACAGTGATACCGTCAACCTGAGCCAGGCCTGGGCGACTCGCGGCCAGCGCTATCCGCTCGATGGGGGGGAGGCTGTGGGCGATATCATTGATCGCCAGGCGTGTTTTAACCTCAATGCCCTGTCGGGTGTACAACCGACAACAGGAAGCAACACCAAGCCTTATATCGTGTCGGTATTGCAGACTTTGATTGAAGAGACCGGCGTCGAAAGTTACGACGCCGAGGTGGTGGCGGATTCGGTATGGGAGTATGTCGATCCGGACGAAAAGGTCAATGCAGCTTTTGGTGCCGGCGATAGTACTTACGAGGGCTTTCGCCCACCTTATTTGCCGCCAAGAGATTGGATGGCGGATGCCAGTGAACTACGGGCGGTCAACGGCGTAACGGCTGCGATTTTTGACAAGGTCCGCCATCAGGTATGTGCGATTCCGACCACCACATTGGCCATTAATGTCAATACGCTTTATGAGCATCAAGCGCCAATTTTGGTGGCCCTGTTTTCATCACGGCTGTCGTTGTCGGATGCCCAGAAATTGATTGCCGACCGGCCCTATGACGGCTGGGACAATGTCGAGGACTTCCTCGGGGAGTCTCGGATCGCCAGTATCGATGCCACGATAAAGGATCAGGCCAAGGAATTCCTGGCGGTCAGCAGTGATTATTTTCAGATGGATACCGAGGTATTGGTCGATCGATCTAGGGTGAGGCTGGTGGCCTTGCTCAAACGAGACAGTGAAGATTCGGTGACGGTAGTACGTCGCCGTTATGGAGGAATTAGTGAGCGAATTTCTGACAATCAGGCTAGGTAGCCGTGCTGATCAGCCGGTGCAATGGCTTGTCTGGTCGCCACAACAGAAAGAAGTCATCGCTTCGGGCCAGCTTGATACGCTTAGCCAGTTGAGCGAGATTACCGATTATGCCAACCAGCGTGTGGTCTATGCGCTGGTGCCTGCTGGCGATGTGTTGATGACCGAGGTTGCCATCCCTGCGGGAAGCAGCCGGCAGTTGTCTGCGGTGCTGCCGTTCTTGCTGGAGGAAGAGCTGGCTCAGGATGTCGACAACTTGCATGTCCACCTGCTCCAGAAAAGCGGAGACAGGGCACAGGTGGCGGTGGTTGAACACCAGAAGGTTGCACTGTGGCTGGCGGCCCTGGAAGACGCTGGCATTGAAATCAAAGCGTTGATCCCTGACTGTCTGTGCTTGCCGCTGTTCGACAATGGTTTCACGGCGGCTGAGATCGATGGAATGTGGTTGATCCGCCAGTCGGAATCGTTGGGGGTTGGGGCGGACAGCGCTTGGCTGGCACCCTGGTTACAGTCGCAACAGCTCTGTGTCCGCCAGGATGCGGAATCGGATGAGGTTGAAGAGACGCCCAAAGCCACTGATCTTGAGCAGGATGAAGCTACAGCGAGCGAAGAGCTCGTGGTGCATTACTATACCCCGGCTCCAGAAGGCATGCCGGGCCGGTGGCAGGCCGAGACCCCGGAGCTGGTGATGCAGCTTCTGGCGCAGGGCGTGGCTGATAGCAAGGGTAACTTGCTGTCCGGTCAATACAAGCAACAGCCGGCATGGCGTAAGTTTCTCAAGCCATGGCGTAAGGTGGCCATCGCCGCCGGGGTATTGATTGCCGTAATGGTGGCTGAGCATGTTATTTCGGTACGGGCGATGGAGCAGCAGGCGTTGGCTTACAAAGCGGAGAGCGAGCGTATTTTCCGCCAGGTGCTGCCTCAATTCCAGCGTGTGCCGTCGCAGAGCTACCTCAAGCGCCAGATGAACAGTGAGCTGTCGCGCCTCGGTGGCGGTGGCAGTATGGAAGGTATTTTGCACTGGCTGGCCGAGTTGCAGCCATCTCTGGCCAAGGTCTCGCAGTTATCGGTGCAGAACTTCCGTTATGATCAAAATCGCAATGAAATGCGCTTCCAGGCCGTGGCTTCTGAGTTCCAACATTTCGAGCAGTTGAGGACTTTGCTCGATGAAGACTTCGAGGTTGAGCTCGGCCAGCTGAATCGTGAGGGTAATCAGGTAACCGGTGCCATCGTGCTAAGGAGAAAGTCATGAATGCGTGGTGGAAAGGGTTGAGCCAGCGAGAGCAGCGCCTGGTGTTGGGCGGGGGGATAGCCCTGTTTATCGCCGTACTGTATTGGGGAATATGGCAACCCTTGGCGACAAATGCAGAAAATGCCGAACGCCACCTGCAAAGTGAGCGCCAGTTATTGAGTTGGGTATCGACCAAGGCCGATGAAATTCTGTCGCTGCGCGGTTCAACCGGTGCGACAGGTTCGGTCAGTGACAAGGGGCTGAACCAGGTTGTCAACGAAACGACTCGCCAGTTCAGTATCGAGTTGATCCGGATGCAGCCTCGCAGCGAAGCTGTTCAGGTATGGGTACAGCCATTGCCGTTTAACACCTTGATTAATTGGCTGGCATTTCTGCGTGATGAGCATGGCATTGAAGCCCAGTTCCTGGATGTGTCGAAAGCCGATCGTACGGGTGTGGTAGAAGTTAACCGCTTGCAGTTAGGGCGGGGGTAAACGTGAAGTATAAGTTATTATTGGGGGCCTCGTTCGGGGCGGTGTTGGTCGGAAGCCTGGTTGCACATATCCCTGCGAGTTGGGTCTGGCAGCAGGCACCGCAGATCAGAGGCTTAGAAGTCTCAGGGATACGCGGTACGCCTTGGCAGGGGGCGGCGAGCCAGATCCGTTGGCAAGGGAAGAGTTTTGGCCGGGTACAATGGGATATGCAAGTACTTTCGCTGCTGACCGGCAAGCTAAAGTTGGACGTCCGGTTTGGTCAGGGCAGTGAGATGAACTTGCAAGGCCGTGGCCTTGTTGGCTATGGTGGTAATGGGCCGTTTGCCGAGAACCTGCTGGTCTCGATGCCTGCCAGCGAGGTCATCAAGTATTCCCCAGCCGCTCTCCCTGTTGTGGTTAACGGCAACCTGGAGCTTACGCTACGGGACTACCAGTTTGAAGCGCCATACTGTGCCCAGCTCGACGGGGCACTGGCCTGGACGGCGGCACAAGTTTCCTCTCCGTTGGGAGCGTTAGATCCCGGCCCGGTTATTGCCGATCTAACCTGCGACCAAGGCAAGTTGGTGGCCGATTTATCCCAGTCTTCGGCGGATGTGGCCAGTGAGTGGCAGGCCACTCTTGCGCCGGGCAATGCATATTCGTTGTCTGGCTGGTTTAAGCCGGGAGCTCAGTTTCCCCCGCAACTTGGCCAGCAACTCAAGTGGCTGGGTAACCCCGATCCTAGGGGGCAGTACAAAATTTCGTACAACGGGCGCCTTTAAACGTAATACCCGACTTTGATAGTCGGGTTAACGTTTTCCCTACAAATTACTTTATTTCCTTCGCGGCATGCCATTAAATAGCAGTTATTGTCTTGGTCACCGCTTCATTATTTGCGGTGACCCGTTTTCCCAGGAATAGGACATTACATGGCTGTGGAACACAACAAACCTGAAATTTTGGCAACGGAAGTCGTTGCCCAATCCCGACTGTTTAAGATTGAGTCGCTTGACTTGCGGTTCTCAAACGGTGTTGAGCGCACCTATGAGCGGATGAAGCCTTCGGGACGTCATGCAGTGTTGGTTGTGCCGGTGACCGAGCAGGGCGATTTGCTGCTTATCCGAGAATACTCCGCCGGCACCGAGCGCTATGAGCTAGGCTTCCCTAAGGGGCTGATTGACCATGGCGAATCTGCAGCCGAAGCCGCTAATCGCGAGCTGAAGGAAGAAATTGGTTTTGGCGCCAATGTGCTGCAGCCACTAAAGGAAGTGGTGCTGGCACCGTCGTATTTCTCGAGCAAAATGACCTTGTTCCTTGCTCAGGGCCTCTACCCTGAAAAACTCGACGGTGATGAGCCTGAGCCATTGCAAATTGTCCGCTGGCCGCTCAGTCAAGCCGAAGAGCTGCTGCACCATATGGACTTTGCCGAGGCGAGAAGCATTACGGCCTTGTTCCTGGCCCTGAAACTGCTTGGAAAATAGGAGCGAATATGGATTTATCTAACCTGTTGCCACAAGTTATCGATATTGCTCGAGCTTCGGGCCAAGTGATCCTGGATATCTATCAGCGCGGCCAGTTCGAACAACAAGTTAAGAATGATAATACCCCGGTGACCAGTGCCGATTTGGCGGCGCACAAACTGGTGGTACAGCGTTTGTCGGAATTAACCCCCGATATTCCGGTATTGTCGGAAGAAGACTCGGATATCCCATTGGCTGAGCGGGCCCAGTGGCAGCGATACTGGCTGGTGGATCCACTTGATGGGACACAGGAATTTATAGCCGGTAGCGGTGACTTTGCCACTATCATTGCCTTGGTGGATAACAATAACCCTATAATGGGCGTGGTCTATGCCCCGGTATCGGGTGTGGTGTATTACGCCTATCACGGCCAGGGAGCGTGGAAAACGACACCGGTAGGCGAAACTGTCCGTATCTCTACCCACAAGCACGAACTACCGACCCAGTCGATTGCTGTCGCGATCAGTCGCCGCCAGGACATTGCTGCGATTACTGGCCGATTAGATCCAGCACTCAATTACGACTTGGTTCCGCTAGGCTCTGCCGCGCTCAAGTCCTGCCTGGTTGCGGAAGGGGCGGTGGACTGTTATCTACGTCTTGGTCCAACAGGTGAGTGGGATACGGCTGCGACCCAGTGTATTGTCGAGGAGGCCGGTGGCCGGATCCTCAACACCCATTTGACCCCACTGTCCTACAATGAGCGGGATACGCTGGAAAACCCTAACTTTATTACCTTGGGTGATGAGAGCCTGCCCTGGTCATCGATTCTGACGCCGGATAATCGGTTGATGGGAGTTAGCGATTAGAGAATAAAAACGGAGCCAATTGGCTCCGTTTTGTTTAGTACTGTGCTTCTCAGAACAACCGGTTGAGGCCATTGAGGGCGGCGACCCGGTAGGCCTCGGCCATGGTCGGGTAATTGAAGGTGGTATTGACGAAGTAGTCAATGTTATTACCTTCCCCTTTTTGCTCCATGATCGCCTGGCCGATATGGATGATCTCGGCAGCACGCTCACCGAAGCAGTGGATCCCGAGGATCTCACGGGTTTCGCGGTGGAACAGGATCTTCAGGCTACCCACCTCGGTCCCGGCAATCTGGGCCCGGGCCAAATGTTTAAATTGCGAACGGCCAACCTCGTAGGGTACCTTTTCGGCAGTCAGTTCTTGTTCGGTTTTGCCCACTGAGCTGATTTCCGGAATAGTATAGATTCCGGTCGGAATATGGTCGATGAGTTGGCCCTCGGCTGCGCCGTTGGCAATGGCCTGGGCAACGAAGCGGCCTTGGTCATAGGCAGCGCTGGCAAGGCTCGGGTAACCAATGACATCGCCCACGGCATAGATATGTTCGATATCGGTACAATAGTTATGGTTGACCTTGAGCTGGCCGCGGGAGTCGGGCATTAGGCCGACTTTGTCCAAATTCAGCTTGTCGGTATTCCCGGTGCGGCCGTTGGCATAGAGCAGACAATCGGCGCGCATTTTCTTGCCGGATTTCAGGTGCAGGATCACCCCATCTTCCGTTCCCTCTATTTGGTCGTAGACTTCACCGTTGCGGATCATCACCCCGCTGTTCCAGAAATGATAGGACAGCGAGTCGGAGATCTCGTTGTCAAGGAACTCCAGCAGGCGATCCCGCGTATTGATCAGATCGACCTTGACCCCGAGACCGCGGAAAATCGACGCGTACTCACTGCCGATGACACCGGCACCATAGATGATGATATGTCGGGGATCGTGCTTGAGCTGCAGGATCGAATCACTGTCGTAGACCCGGCCATGGGTAAAATCGACATCACCGGGCTGGTAGGGGCGAGACCCTGTGGCAATGACGAACTTGTCGGCGCTGTAGTGCTCCCGGCTGCCGTCGGTTTTTTTCACCACCACATTGTGGCTGCCGGTGAAACTGGCCTCGCCAAAGATAATGGTGCATTGGTTGCGATCATAAAAGCCTTGGCGCATACGGGTTTGCTTGTTGACCACATCTTGGGCATGGCCAAGGATTTGGCTGAAGGTACTGTGTAGGGTGGAGTTATTTTTGCAGTAGAGTGGATTTTGGTTGTATTCGATGATTCGGCTGACAGCATGGCGTAACGCTTTGGAAGGAATGGTTCCCCAATGGGTACAGCCGCCACCAACACTGTCTTCACGTTCTATTATTGCCACATTGTATCCGGCTTTGGTTAGCCCCATGGCAGCCCCTTCACCACCTGGACCACTGCCAATAATAATGGCATCAAAGTGTTGGGTGGAGGAGTGTTTGCTTTTCGTCATGCTTGGCCTTATTTATCATCCTGGCAACATTGCTAGCGTGTTATTTTAACTTCTTCTAAAGCAAGGTAGAATTGGTGTGCTGCGATAGGGAGCGGATGATCACGTTGCCGATTTATTTTTGCAGCAAAAGTTGGAGGTTGGTGGAGATTTTCGCTGCCACCTGACTGGTTGTGGACTTTGTGAGCGACTAGAAAAACTGGCAAGAACGACTTTGATTAAGCGTCGGTCAGGATTTACTATGTTTTGATGGCAGTGAAAAAGCGCGTATAGTGACTATTAATTTGACGCAAGATAACTCAAAGAGAAACAAAAACCCCATGGGAATCAGGGCTCAGCAGAAAGAAAAAACCCGCCGTTCGCTGATTGATGCTGCCTTCAATCAATTAAGTGCAGAACGTAGCTTTTCTAATTTAAGCTTGCGGGAAGTGGCCAGAGAGGCCGGTATTGCACCGACCTCGTTCTACCGTCACTTTAAAGATATGGATGAGCTTGGGCTGACAATGGTCGATGAGGGTGGCTTGATATTACGCCAGCTGATGCGCCAGGCTCGTCAGCGCATTGCCAAAGAGGGCAGCGTGATCCGTACGTCGGTGGAGACGTTCATGGAGTTCATCGAGAGCAGCCCGAACGTGTTTCGTTTGTTGCTACGTGAGCGTTCCGGCACCTCCCCGGCGTTTCGTGCTGCTGTCGCCCGTGAAATTCAGCATTTTGTTGCGGAACTTACCGAATATCTCGAGGCCAAAACCGGTGTGACCCATGATGAGGCGTTTACTCAGGCAGAGGCATCGGTCACCCTGGTCTTTAGTTCGGGGGCCGAGGCGCTGGATTTGGACAACCATGCCCGTGCAGAGCATGCAGAAAGATTGATTATGCAATTGCGAATGATTGCAAAGGGTGCTTATTGGTACCGTAAAGAGCGTGAGCGACGAGAGCTCAGGCAAAAACTCTAACTTTTTTATCTTGGTGAAAGGATATGAACAAGGAACAAACTAAAGCTGAACGCAAAACGCTGGTATTGTCATTGCTAGCAGGCCTGTGTGGTAATGCGACACTGGCAGTGTTTACTTCAAGCGCGGTGGCGTTTTCTATCTTCCCAGTGATTGCGTTTGCATTGGCTCTGTACTGCCTGTATCAGGAGTACTTGAGCAAGCCGATGGCGGAAGGCACGCCGGCGATTGCATTTGCCTGTTTCCTCGTAGGTGCATTTGGTTATTCGGCATTTATTCGTGCCCAGGTACCGGATATGGGGTCTAACTTCCTGCCACTGATCTTGGCATTGGGTTTACTTGTTTGGGTGGCGTATAAGCTAGGTATCATGTCGCCGAAATCCCAGCCTGAAGCTTAATGTCTTCCTCGATAGCGAGGGTAAAAAAAGGCGCCGGTTGGCGCCTTTTTTGTTTTCTTTATTTGCGCTCGAGCAGTACGCCAGCTTCCATGTGGTGGGTATACGGGAACTGATCAAACAGGGCAAAGCGGGTAATACGGTGCGTTTCAGACAAAATGTCCAGGTTGTCTTTTAGCGTATCCGGGTTACATGAGATGTACATGATACGGTCATAGCCTTGCACCATACGGCACGTGCCCTCATCCATCCCGGAACGTGGTGGATCCACGAAAATTGTGTTGCAGTTGTAGCTCTGCAGGTCGATATTCTGATCTTTCAGGCGACGGAACTCACGGCGGCCTTCCATTGCATCAGTAAAGTCTTCTGCGGACATGCGGATGATTTGTACATTGTCGATATTGTTTACGGCAATGTTGTATTGGGCTGAATCAACCGATGGCTTGGCCAGCTCTGTGGCCAGCACACGCTCGAAATTCTGGGCAAGGGCTAGCGAGAAGTTACCGTTGCCACAGTACAGCTCAAGTAGGTCGCCTTGGCTGTCCTGAGTACAGTCAACTGCCCATTCCAGCATTTTTTGGGCAACCTCCCCGTTTGGCTGGGTGAAGCTGTTTTCCACCTGCTTGTAAGTCAGTACACGCTCATTGACCTGCAGCTTCTCGATCACGAATTCTTGGTCCAGCACAATCTTCTGCTTACGGGCACGACCAATGAAGTTCAGCTTGAAGCCTTCGTCATTGAGGCGCTGTTTTAATGCCTTGGCTTCTTTTTCCCACTCGGCATCTAGCTGGCGGTGGTATAGCAGGGAAACTAAGATTTCGCCGCTCAGGGTAGATAGGAAGTCCACCTGGAATAGCTTATGGCGAAGTGCTTTTACTGGTTTCAGTGCATCAACTAAAAGAGGCATCAGATCATTGATGAGGCGGCTAGCCGCAGGGAACTGATCCACGCGGTATTTTTCGCGAGTCTCTTGGTTGAACATGATGTAGTAGAGATCTTCGCCTTCGTGCCATACGCGAAATTCAGCACGCATACGGTAGTGCTCGGCAGGAGAGGCAAACACCTCAAGCTCTGGTGTTTCAAAATCGGCAAAGATATTTTGAATACGCGCTGCTTTTTCATCTAGCTGTGACTGGTACTCAGCTGGATTGATCGTGGTGGATGCCATAAAGGTTGCCTCAAACTGCTCAAAATAAGAGCGCCAGATTTTATTGTATTGCTGACTGATGTCCAGTGCTGGACCGGATAAAATCGTGAATCAACCGTTATTTTAGCTGTAAAGCAATAACAACTAGACATTGGGATGTAGGATAATTAGCATGCAATTGCGCTGGTTAGCTTGCTTGCAGGCTGGGGAACACGGTGAAATTCCGTGACTGACGCGCAGCGGTGATAGAGAACGAAAGCACATGGACGTTCAGTTCCAAACACTGCTTCTATAACCTGTGCAATGCAGGTGTCTGAAGTGGGAAGTTGTTGCCTAGGTGGCCGTTCGGCCAAGCTCTTAAGTCCGAAGACCGACCAGTGTACCGAGCCGAGCAATGGCTCAGTAATCAACGCGACTTAAGGTATCTACATAATGAAAAAAACGCTTTTAGCAGTGGCGTTGGCACCCTTGTGCCTGCCGTCTATGGTTGTTGCCGACACGTCTACCGACGAAGTCATGGTAGTGACCGCTAACCGATTTGAGCAATCAGTTAAGAATGTGATTGCCCCTGTCTCTGTTGTTACCAAAGAAGAGATTGATGCCATTCAAGCCAAGTCACTGGCTGAGGTGCTTCGCCGCTTGCCGGGTGTGCAGGTGGTCTCTGGAGGTTATGGCCAAAATACAGAAGTATATGTGCGCGGTACGACTTCACGTCATCTATTAGTCATGATCAATGGGGTCCGAATTGGCAGCGCAACGCTGGGCAGTGCTGACTTTAGCCAAATCCCTTTGACAGGCATTGAACGTATCGAGTTTATCCGGGGATCAAGAGCAGCACTCTATGGCTCCGATGCGGTAGGTGGCGTATTGAATATCATCACGGCTTATCAGCCGGGTGAAACGTTGGCAGAGGTCAATGCTGGAGCGGGCAGTGATGGCTATTACCAGCTAGGCGGTTCAGTTGCCGGGGCAATTGGTCAAAATAGCTGGGGTAAAATAGCCCTGAAAGGTGAGCAGGCCGATGGCTTCTCTGCCCGCAAAGAGCCCTATGAACAGGATGATGATGGTTTCAAAAACCGTAATGTGGTTGCGGAAATTGGCACTCAGCTAAATGACAACTGGAAAGTTAGTCTCCAAGGTTACTACCATGACGGTGAAAGTGACTATGATGATGGCTATTTTGATTTTGTTACGGGGGACTTCATCTCAACGCCGAACGCCCAAACGGAATCATCATTGTATAACGTGGCTGCCAAGGTGGGTTATACCAATGACAACTTCATTAGCGAGTTGACTGTTGCGCAGAACCAAGATGAAGCACGCAACTTCAGTGATATCAGTGCAGGCAGCAAGATCAAAACCAAGCGTGATGTAGTGAATTGGCAAAATTACTACCAGTTGAATACTGATCTGGAATTCGGCGGGGGCGTTGAGTGGTATCGCGATTCGGTATCCAATAGCACGACTATCCTTTCAGAAGATGAGCGTGACAATACAGCGCTGTACCTTACCTCGATTTACCGTAATGATGCAGGGTTACAGCTAGAGGGTAGCGTTAGAACCGATGATAATGATAGCTATGGCCGCAATAATACTTGGCAGCTCGCTGCGGCTTATTCCTTCCTAACGAACTATCAGATCTCTGCTAATGTGGGCACCGCTTTCAAAGCACCGACATTTAATGACCTTTACTGGCCAGACTCCGGTAACCCAAACCTAAAGCCAGAAGACTCAACCAACTATGAAGTGTCATTATCGGGTACACACCAATTGGTAGACTGGCGGGTGACGGCCTATCAATCTGACATTGACCAGCTCATTGCATGGGCACCGATTGATCCCGACAACCCATTTAGCGACTGGATCCCGATGAATGTGGATGAAGCGCAGATCAAGGGACTTGAATTAACAGCTGGATTCAATACCGGGCCACTCTATCACGATATCAGTTATGACTATTTGGATGCTGAAGATAGCAGCACGAAGAAACAACTGATCCGTCGCTCTAAGCATAACGCGAAATGGAATGTCTCTTATTTGCTTGACCAATGGCAGTTTGATGTCAGTGCGCTATACAAAGGCAAGAGCTACGATGACGCAGCCAATACCAAAAGTTTGGATGCCTATACCTTGGTTGACTTGGCTGCAAGCTATTACTGGAACGACAACCTAATCCTACGAGGGCGAGTCGCTAATTTGTTCGACGAGGATTATGTGGCGAAAGAAACTTATAACGTCCAAGAGCGTAGCTACTATGCCACGGTAACCTACCAGTTCTAACTATACAAAAAGCCACCTACTGGTGGCTTTTTTATGGAGCCGTACTCAAATGAGTCCATTAAAAACGATTGTCAGCTGGTCTTCCGGTAAAGACTCGACCCTCACGCTTATCCGTTTACTTGAAGATCCCCGCTATGACGTGGTGGGTCTCTATACCACCTATGTTGAAAACGAAATCCCGTTCCAAGCAACACCTTTGAACGTTGTCCGAGCCCAGGCTGCTTTGACAGGCCTGCCATTAGTCGAAATTCCCTTACCTGAAGTGTTCCCATCGAATGATGTTTACCAGTCATTGGTCATTGATGGGGTACGAGCCTGCGGTCTGGGTGTTGAGGCTGTCGCTTTCGGGGATATGTTCTGCAATGGTATTGCCGACTACCGCCGTAGTTATATCGAGCCTGCCGGTTGGCAATGCCTATTCCCGTTGATGGGGCAAGACAGTCGTTTATTGGCTGATGAAATACTTCAGCGCGGGATTAAAACCTTACTGACTACAATTGATACCAGCCAATTGGATGGAAGCTATTGTGGTCAGTGGTACAGCCGAGCGCTTATCGATTCATTACCAGCCGGTGTCGATCCGTGTGGAGAGGATGGTGAATTTCATACCTTGGTGGTTGAAGCGCCATGTTTTCAACGGGACTTGGCGATTGAATTGACGTGGATAGAAAGACAGAGCCGTTTTCATTATCAGCGTTATTGTCTAGTGTAAAAATAACCTGGGTTATTTTGGTGAAGGCTTAAATTCGCAGTATGATGTTGCCCCTTGTGAGTGATACGGCAGAGAATAAGTGTGAAGCGGGTACTGATTTTTGATTCCGGTGTAGGTGGGCTTTCCGTATATCAGGAAATATATGCGCAGTTACCTAACGTTCACTATATCTATGCATTCGATGATGCGGCTTTTCCCTATGGTGAACTACCCGAAGAAGAGCTCATAGAGCGTACCAGGTATATTGTCTCGTTATTAGTTGAGCGACACACTGTCGATTTAGTGGTAGTGGCCTGTAATACAGCCAGCACGATTGTGTTACCGACACTCCGTGAATGTTTGGCGGTTCCGGTTGTTGGCGTCGTTCCAGCAATTAAACCAGCAGCAACACTCAGCAAGCGCAAGGTGATTGGGCTATTGGCGACACCAGCCACAGTTCAGCGTGAATATACCGATTTACTGATCAGCAAATTTGCTAGCCATTGTGAAGTGTTGAGGATTGGGTCAACGCGCTTGGTCGAAATCGCTGAGCAAAAACTTCGTGGCCAAGCGGTTTCCATTTCGGAGCTTAAGGCGATCTTAGCGCCTTGGCACGATAAGGTTGACTGCATTGTCTTAGGGTGTACTCATTTCCCATTAATTAAAGAGGAAATTTCACAAGCCCTGGAGGGGGGAGTGATTATTATTGATTCGGGACGGGCTATCGCCAATCGGGTGAAGGATTTGCTGGGGGAAATAACAATCGCCTGTAACGAGCCTAACCTGACATACAAAAGTGCCGCTGGTAACAACACAGCGGCACTCGATAGTAGCTTGGCGACAATGCACCTAGGACCGGTTAGATCTCTGCATTATCCCCGCTTTTAGGTTCATTGGCTTCGCGGACTTTCAACGTTCGTTGGCCATATTCCTTGTCATTCAACTGAGATATGGCATTTTCAGCATCGCTGCTGCTCATCACCACAAAGCCAAATCCTCGCCTTTTACCTGTTCGCTTATCTTTCATTAGGCGAACAGCAAAGACTTCTCCATGTTCCGAAAATAGCTTCTTCACTTCACTTTCATTGGCTCGATATGGCAGGTTGCCAACATAAAGGGTTTTACTGGCCTGGGATGAAGTGTGCTCTATAAAGGAATTTTTAGCTGGAATAAGGGGCAGGATAAGAGCAGTACAAATAGCGCCAAGAGCAAAGGCAATACCGGGCAGGATGGGAAGGAAACTAAATACTAAGCCCCCAACAACGGCGATTGCGAGAACCGGCATAAGAGATTGTTTGGATAATTTCATAAGTTAACTACATCGTCATAAGAAAAATAAGAAGGCGTTATTGGTTATTTTAACAACAAAGTCACATTGATATTACTTTCATTGACTTGGAATTGCTAGATAGTGAATGTGACGGCCCTCTAATGTTGAAATTAGAGGCGTTTATCTCACATTAGTAGAAATAATCGTCAGGTGGAAATTTTTTCGGAAAAAACACTTGTCAGAGTGATTCAAGTCTCTATAATGCCGCCTCACCGACACGGAGCACGGCGAGTTAAGCCGGCAACGTAGCGGATTGTTCTTTAACAATTTGACCATGCAATCTGTGTGGGCACTCGTGAAATGATAGTCAACAAAAGAATTATCAATGAAACTGAGTGACCAATACGAAATAGCTTCGGCTATATCGGCACAGTCAATTCATTCATTACTTCGGTAATGGATTAACAGTATTCATTGAGCCAAAACTTTAATTGAAGAGTTTGATCATGGCTCAGATTGAACGCTGGCGGCAGGCCTAACACATGCAAGTC
>NZ_PYME01000022.1:0-97081 GCF_003025515.1 Photobacterium gaetbulicola
ACCAAGCAAGCGACCTAATTGTAATAGCTAAATAGGTACGTTTGGACAATTTGGCGCGTTGGCAGAGTGGCTATGCAGCGGATTGCAAATCCGTGGACCTCGGTTCGACTCCGGGACGCGCCTCCATCATTGAAGGCCTAGCGTTAACGCTAGGCCTTTTTCTTTGCTGCTCATCCGGCAAGCTCAATAAAGTTATTTACCCCGAATAGACAAATCAGCAAGCCGCCGAGCAATTGCAAATAGAAGGGAAAGGTGATGCTGTCGTCATCTTTCAGTGCAAAGCCGGAAAGGGCAAGCAGGCACTGAATAATTAAACTCCCCACGAACACTGCTCCAGCAAGTTGCATGGCAAACAATAAATCCACATGCTCAGTGGAATGGCCGATAAATGCGGAGAGTGCAATGATGGCAATCGGGTTGGCGAGTGTCAGGTAAAAGGCCGAGCGAAAACCTAATTTCTTTGCCGGGCGCTGTACCCTTGCAAGGAGTTTGGTATTTTTCATGGCATTGAACATCATATAAAAGCCCATGAAAATGAGTACCCAAGAGGAGAGCAGGATGATTTGGTAGTGGTACTGGTCGAGATTGTTGATCAATAAGCTGCTGGTTACGAAGCTTACTAAGGCATAGCAATAGTCAGCTAATGCAGCACCCGCAGCACTCCGCACTGCTGCCATATAGCCATGGTGCATACCGTTGTTAAGTACCAAAATGGCTATTGGCCCAACAGTCAATGACAAGATAACGCCAAACAGAATGGCTTTCATCATTTCCATAGCTTCTCCCCCACACTGGTTACCCACCGTTGCGACTTTAGTTGGTGCGATTTTAATGCTATGACGGTGGATTTATTTTAATCATAGTCAGCAGTGGAGATGATGTGCTAGAAGAAACAACAAGAGTTTTAGCACTTTACAATCGTTGAGACAGGTTTCGTGAGAAAGTGTAGAAAGACGAATGTGTATGAATGAGGCTGCATGAAATGCTGGGAGAACCCCAGATGGTGGTAGGGCACCATCTGGGGATCAGATTGCGGGTTACTTGCTTGCTTCTTGTTTACGTTTTATGGGTTGATCGCCAATGGTGGTTTTACCTGGGCAGATTTTTTTTACCGGACATTTCGGGCACCCCCAAACGGCTGCGTATGGGCACAGCGCCATTTCCTTGCTCTTCTTCGACATAGATTACCTCATTGCTTTCAAATCAACCCAGGTAACTAGAAGTTACCCGGGCATAAACAAACTGGGCCATCCGCGGCCCAGCTATTAATAACGCGTTGATCACTTAACGAGTTCAGCGATCACTAACTTGCGCGTAATTTTTTCTTCAAGGTTCTCTGGCTTGTCGAGACCAACACGCTTAAGCAGAATATCGATATCATGGTCTGGTTTCGGTGCAGACAATGATTGGGCAATAGCTTTTAGCTTGCCAGTTGGCGTTGCACACTTGGCTTTCAGCGCCTTCAGTGCCTTGCCCAGTTTCAGCTCTTGGTCGGTAAAGCTGCAGCCGAATGGGAATGGACCGAAAATACCCTGGTCGGTGTACTTCTTGTAGAAGGCCTGGATTGCCTCTGGGGTATTGTTGGCATACTCTTTCGGGATTTGGTAATCCTTGGCCACTTTGCCCGCGGCTTTAGCTTCATCAAGCAACTGCTGCTGGAAACGTGAGTCCGCAATCTTAATGAGTTCGGTGTAGACAACATGATCCGGTTTACTGCGCAGATTCGCAACACCGTACTCGGTGACAACAATGTCGCGTAACTGGCGAGGTATGGTGTTGTGGCCGTAATTAAACAAGATATTGGAACGTAGCTTACCTTTGCGGAATGAGCAGCTGCGGATCTTGATGATTGAGCGAGAGTCACGCATTTGTCCCGACTGGGCGACAAAGTTGTACTGCCCGCCAACACCGCTGACGACTTGTCCGTTTTCCAGGGCATCCGAGACAACAGAGCCATCGAGGGTGACCATCATACCTGAGTTCATGAAGCGGGCATGTTGGCGCTGTGCTTGCTTCAATTGCTGGCTGCCAAGGAAGTGATCGTAAAGGTCATTGACGTAATTTACGCTGGTCATGCAGAACTTGTCATGATCTTCCTGGCTAAAGTTGTTTAGCTCCTGGTAGAAATCTTTCGGACCGATGAAGAAGGCACCATGCATCACCGTACCGCCTTTCAGGCGTAGGCCGAGTGCGTACTTGGCGATCCACTCAAGGGCATCTTTGTCTTGGATATTGGCTTTGCTGGTGCCCTCTGAGGTGACCAACTTGCCATCAACATAGTCGACCTTGTCGTTGAAAATGCCGAAGCGCTTGAGGTAAGAGACATCAGAGGCGGTTAGTTCAGCGGAAATGGCTTGGCGCTCTAACAATGCCAGCAGTGTCATAACAGACACTTCGTGATTGATCAGACCGTCGTTAAGGAGTCGCTGAATCGTGAGATCCTCAAACACTTCACGCTTCAAGATACCTGCTCGGTACAGATGAACAAAGCCGTCCACCATCAATTCGCTACAGCCGTAGAGACCTTGCTCAAATGTGCCGGTATCACCTACTTCCTTGCAGATAGGGAATTTTTCGTAGATGTTCAGCTCAGACAGCATCTTGGTATAAATGCGATTTTGCTGGTGGCGGACCAAGGTGCTGTAGCTCAGGGCACTACTGAGCGAGCCAATGCCGACCTGAAGGGTACCGCCGTCTTTGATCAGGGCACTGGAATAGAGGCCAATCATATGATCTTCAGCCGAGATACTGGCGTGAGGGGCCGCAAATAGCTGGTAGTCTTTGTGATCCGGCTGGCTGTTGCCGTCCAGGATGAAATCAAATTCCGTGCTTGCCACCTCAGCATGGTTTTGCATAAATGGCATGTTGCTGTTTACTTCGCCGAGGATAGTGATATGCCGACCTTGTGCTCTCTGTTTCTCGATCTCAATGGCGAAGTCGAGTGCGAGATCCGAGTTACTGCATAAGCTGTAGGTGGTGACACCATCAATAGTACGTGCAGCAACCAACTGGCCAATGACGTTCACCCCTTTATCCAGCAGATCACGCACGGCATGGGTGTAATTGGTTGAGGTGTAGTTTTGCTGCTGTGGTGAGTTCATAAAGCTGCCGGCTTTAAAGAAAAACTCACTGATTGTTATGTTGCTCGGCACTTTGCCTGCACGAAGGTCCATGATGTAGTCGATATCAGGCACATCGGCGAATTCACGGGCAACGAAAGGTTCGAGGAAGCCACGTTCGATTTTACTTTTGCCGACCGGTTTTTCTAAGGTGATCCCGGTTTCGATCCGCAGGTTGATGCTGGGATCTTTTTTGGCCCGTTGGTATAGCGCATTCACAAAGCTTACCGGTTTACCGATGGCGAGCGGCGCACCGAGAACAATATTTTTGCCTACGCTAGCAATGATCTGATCAACCAGTTCATCGGCAGTGGCAACAACGGTAGCGGGAGCTTTCACTGAGAGGTCAGATGTTTCAGGAGCAGGGTATGATGAATCTACGATTTCTAAAACTGACATAGTGCATTCCTTGTTCGATATTATTCATATGAGTTCTTATTGTTGTTATCCCCCCATTGTTACCCCTGAACTTAGAGCGTTCACTCTATTTTTGGACAAAAAGGCCCCAAAATCTGGCGACTATGCGGTTTTGGGACATTTGTCACGCATATGCGCAGTGAGCATTGCTAATGTGCCTGCAGGTGTTCGTGTTAGTGGTCTTTATGACCGAGACGTTGTGTGAGCTGCTTACCAATTCCTTGGTTGAATTAGAAAGATTGATCTAATTCTAGTTGGTAGGGTTTAAGTATCGAATTGATTTATCGAGGATAAAGCGATGATTAACCCTAAAAAACTTATTGGTAGTGTGAAATCAGCCACCCAGATGGGTGAGTCTTCTGTTCGTACTGTGATTTGGGCTGGCCTTGGTGCCTACAGCAAAGGTACCGAGCAGGTTGGTATGGCGCAGCATATGGTGACCAAGCAAATCCAGGATTTGGTTTCTAAAGGCAGCGAAGTGGAAACTGAAATGGTTGAGCGAATTCAAGAGAGCAAGCGTGGTCTGTTTGGCCAAGCGGAATCGCAATTCAACCAGGCTTTCAACGCAACTTGCGGGATCGACCGCGATCGCTTGAGCAACTTTGAGCAGAAAGTTGACCATCTACAAGAGATGGTAGAAAAACTAGCTGCAAAGTAACGGACTGTACACATTAAGCGACAATGGCAAAGGGACAGACCTTGGTTGGTGGTAAGCGTACCAGCATAATACCTCATGCACTGCTACCAACCAGACCATGCCACACCGCAAAAAAGGAATAGATTTATGCCGAGTTTGTCTCTGCTGGATTTCAGCTTTATTGCCTTTGAAACGGCAAAAACCCCAATGCATGTTACTGGTTTGGTTATTCTTGACCCGCCGGAGGAGCATGCAGGGACTTACGCCCAAGAGCTATACGCCAGCTTTTTGCAACAACCGGAAATGGTGCCGCCATTTAACTGGAAGCTGAACTGGTCTTTGACCGGTCGCCCTAGCTGGACCACAGTCAGCAATGTTAACTTGGAAGATCATCTCCGTATTACCATGCTCCCATCACCAGGCAACGAGCAGCAGCTGCAGCAGGTTGTTGGCCGCCTGCACAGTCAAGTGCTAGATCGCAGCCGTCCGATGTGGGAAGTCTGGGTGATTGGTGGACTGGAAAATAACCGGGTGGCGTTGGTGTTGAAAATCCACCACTCAATGGCTGACGGTGTAAGAGCCAGCAAGATCTTTACCCAGAGTTGTGCCACTTCAGTTGAAGAATCATTCAGCAAGCCAATCTGGCAATGTGATTTGAGAAAGACATCGCGCCAACGCCGTGAGGAATCCCATCTTACCGAAATGGTAATGAAAACGGCCGTAGCTGCCACCAAACAGATTTCACTTATCCCATCGATGTTCCGCTTAGGTAGTAAACTGGCACTAAAAGCGGTTAACTTGGCCGATTGCGACTTGAAGGTACCGTTTACGGCACCGAAGACGCCGTTCAACTTGAGCCCCAAGCGTAGCCGTGCCGTGAGTCTTGGTCATTTCTCTATCTCGCAGCTCAAGCACATCAGTCGTATCACCGGTGCATCGATGAATGACATCTTGTTCACCATCAGTGATATTGCGTTGAACCGTTACCTGAATGACCGTGCAATTCCAATTCGCAAGCCATTGGTTGCCATGATGCCAATCAACCTGCGAGCGAAAGGGGATGAGGGTAAATCAGGCAATAAGATGTCGATTGGTCATGTTGAGTTGGGCAGGCAGGGGCTATCGCCGTTACAGCGTCTTGAGTCTATCCAGCACGCGACAACGGATCTGAAAAACGAAGCCCTGAATATTTCACCGGATGCTTATATCAACTACTCGTTGCTGGTAAACGGTGTCTCATTGTTCAGCGGCAAATTTGGCTTGAATAACTATATTCCGCCAGCCAGTAACCTTCTTATCTCCAATGTGCCGGGGGCTAAAGAAGAGCTTTACTTCATGGGCGCTAAGGTGCGTGAGCAGTATCCTGTTTCGTTGTTGATGCCAGGCCAGACCCTGAATATCACCTTCTTCAGTAATGCCGATACCATGTACTTCTCCTTGGTGGCATGTAACCAGTCCCTGCCGGGCTTTGAAGTGATCACTGACTACATGTGCGATGCGTTTGCCGAGATTGAGCAGGAAGTGATGGAAACCGCGGCGCAGGCTGTCGCCGAGCAGTTGGGTTACCAGCATGATGAGTCATTGGCGGTTGAATTAGCAGTAGAAGCGGCACAGGGATCACTAACGCCGGAAGATGACGAGTTTGAGAGGCTCTATCAGGAGAAGCAACGTAAAGTTGAACAACTTGAAAAGCAGTTGGCAAGGTTAACCGAAATGTTATCGGCAACCGTCGAAATTGATCCGGAAACACCGGCTAAAAACCAAGATGAACTCGATCAAGCAGCGGTAGAAGACCTCAAAGTCGGGCAAGCCAAAAGTGTGAGCTAGTCACTTACACAGCTCTAAACCGGAAGTTAAAGCTAGATCTGCAAATGCGGGTCTAGCTTTTTTATATGGGAGTGTCTAGTTGCGGCCCATAAAAAAAGGCCGCATAGCGACCTTTAAGATTCCGTTGGGAGCGAGATGTTGGGGCTTACGCGTAAGCGGCAGCGAGTTCGCTAACTTTGTCAACGTACTGTTGCATTGCCGTCTCAGCGTCCATGCCTTTTAGTTTTTCCCATGCGTCGTATTTAGCGCCGCCTTTGAAATCAAACATGCCTGGACGTTTGCCTTTAACGTCACCTTCAGTTGCTTGCTTGAACAGCGAGTAGAGTGCGAGTAGCTCGTCGTTAGAAGGGCGTTTAGTCAGTGCTTTAACGTCAATTTGAGCTTGCTCAAAACTCGCTTTTAAATCTGCCATGATGTGTTCCTTTACTTGTTCCTAGCCAGCACAATACGTGTGCCGTGATAATTGATGAAAACTCTAGTTATCCAAAATAGACTAGAGAAAACCGTGAAGTTTTATGAATTCAGAAATGCTGTATTCCTTTAACCAATACATATTTACACTGGTCTGAGTTCTTGTCTTGTGTTAAATGCAAAAAGTTTAATATGGATCACTTTTTATTTTTATGGGAAAAATAAATGCAGAGGCAAGATGTATTTACCATCGAAAAATTAAACTACACTATGATTAAATAAAAAAGATGATGAAGACTGGATTTAATAATTGGCTGGCTGAATAAGGATATCGTATTGAGGGAAAGTTATGTATGACTTCATTATTGTAGGGGCGGGTTCGGCGGGATGCGTGCTTGCAAATAGACTATCATCAGATCCTTCTTTAAAAGTCTGCCTTGTCGAGGCAGGCCCAAAAGATAGCAGCCCGGTTGTTCACGTTCCTTTGGGTATCATTGGAATGATGCACTCAAAAAAAATGAATTGGCGCTATTACACAGAGCAAGAGCCCAACCTCGGTAATCGGCAACTCTTCTGGCCTCGCGGCAAGACATTGGGAGGAAGCTCCTCATCGAATGCCATGTGCTACATCCGAGGCCATGCCAGTGACTATGATGAATGGGCAGCGTTGGGCAACAAAGGATGGAGCTATGATGAAGTGCTGCCCTATTTCAGAAAGTCCGAAGCCCAGCAGCGCGGCGCAGATAACTATCATGGTGCTGATGGGCCACTGCATGTCTCTGATCTTCGGATTAATAATCCCCTTTCCGATGCGTTTCTCACCGCGGCGGAGCAGGCTGGCCACCAGGTATCGACCGACTTCAACGGTAAAGAGCAAGCCGGCGTCGGTTATTATCAAGTGACTCAGAAAAACGGCCAGCGGTGTAGCTCGGCGGTGGCTTTCTTACGGCCGGCAGAACAACGGCCAAACCTGACTGTGATCACGGATGCAACGACGACGAAGGTTGTGATCCATCAGGGTAAGGCAACCGGGATTGAATACCGAAAAGGGGGGCACAACTATAAGATCAAGGCCAAGCGAGAAGTTATTTTGAGCGGCGGGGCCATCAATAGTCCGCAGCTGCTGATGTTATCTGGTGTGGGTGACAGGAAGGAGCTCGAAACACATGGTATCGAGGTGAAGCACCACTTGCCGGGGGTTGGCAAGAACCTCCAGGATCATCTTGATGTACTGGTGGTCACCCGCGAGCGGACATTTCATTCTGTCGGTTTTTCTCCCATAGCATTAACCAGAGCCATTAAGGGTATTTTTGATTACTTTCTGTTTAGGAAGGGAAATTTTACGACCAATATTGCCGAGGCTGGTGGCTTTGCCAAATCCTCTCCTGAACTTGATAAGCCGGATGTCCAATTCCATTTCTCTCCCTGCTACCTGGATAACCATGGTTTGGACCTACTACAAACCGTCAAACATGGCTATTCGCTTCATGCTTGCAACCTTCGGCCAAAAAGCCGAGGCAGTTTAGGGCTTGCTAGTGCCGATCCCTTACAACCGCCACGTATTACGGCAAACTACCTTAGCCATCCTGAAGACATTGAAGTCATGCTTAAGGCGATTAAAATGTCCCGGCAGATCTTGCAGCAGGAGGGGTTCGACCATTATCGCGGCAAAGAGGTGTTCCCGGGTAAGGAAGTACAAACTGATGAGCAGTTGGAAGCGTTTATCAGGCGCAAGGCCGAGTCGATTTACCACCCGGTTGGCACATGTAAAATGGGGCACGATGCGCTCGCCGTGGTCGATGAACGTTTGTGTGTCCATGGTATTGAGGGCTTGCGGGTTGTGGATGCTTCGATCATGCCGACATTAGTGGGTGGAAATACCAATGCGCCTACTATTATGATTGGTGAAAAAGCAGCAGATATGATTTTGAACGATATATCGTTCAGAAAAGATAATGTTTCAGCAGTGAAGGATTGCGTTGCATAATCGACACCAATGAATAAAAAGAAAGGCACAGTAGGGTAATATTTTTACTGTGTCTTTTATTTTATCTAAACATTAGTATGAACATTCTAATTTTTTTATCTATGGTTAAGAGTTGTATTTTTTAATATGCACTGTCTTATTTTAACTCTCACTTTATAATTTGCCTTCATCATTACCAGCCAAAATCAGTTGTTAATTCTAATCTATATGCTTACTATCAGATAATTAGCAGGAAGTTTATTTGAGGTAGCAATGATTTCTAAAAATGAATGGAGCGAAAAGCTCAAAAGCCTCAAGGAAGATATTTCTACCAAAGTGATAGAAAACTCGGAGTTCGCCAAGCAGCGTGTTGTCGAGCTGCTCGAACATGGCTTATCGCCCGCACAGGGGGATGCGTTGCTGGCGAGTTTTAACGGGTTGGTTGGGGACCACTTGCTTCAGAGGAATAGTCGGTTTGCGATACCTATGGTATTCACCGATCATAACCAAACCTTAAGCGACGAGGCAGCAGAGCTCGAACGTCAACTGCCTGAAGCTTCAAGCCGCATCGTATTGTGTGTCCATGGCTGGTGCATGGCGGATAAAGGCTGGATGCGAAAAGGCCATGACCATGGCAAGCAGTTTATCAATGCAGGTTATACGCCCATCTATTTGTGGTACAACACCGGCAATCATATTTCCTTGAATGGCGAAGAGTTTGCCTTTCGGTTGGAGAAATTGCTTCAGGCCTGGCCCTGCGAAGTGAAAGAGCTGGTGATCATCGGTCATAGTATGGGGGGGCTGGTGACCCGCAGTGCTTGCTACTACGCAGGCATCAATCAATTGCAATGGCTGTCGGCTCTTCGCACCTTTATCACCTTGGGGACGCCACACAATGGAGCTCCTCTTGCCAAGCTTGCTTGCTGGATTGATGAACAGGTGGTTAACACGCCTCAGCTTAAGTTCTTGCAAAAGCTGGGAGAAATTCGCAGCAGCGGCAGCAAAGATCTGAGTCGTGGATACATTGTCCATGAAGATTGGCAAGCGCCGACTATCCCTTTCAAGCAAGCTGATCACGATAAAGTGTCAGGGACTGCACTTACTCAACGGCCGACATTACCAGATGTTGTCCAGTGTTATGCCGTTGCTTCCTGCCTTGGCAAAAACACTCAAGATGAAAACAACCGCCGGCTAGGGGATGGGTTAGTGCCTGTTTCCAGTGCGCTTGCAGAAAGCACAAAAGGGGTGTTGGCTTTGAATTATCCAGCGGATCACAAGTGGGTTGTCGGTGGGGTCGATCACCTCGACTTGCTTAATCACCCAGCCGTCGCCGCAAAAGTCAGTGAGTGGGTGCTAGAGAATACGGTGTAGCACCAAGCAAACAGCCACCTTATTGCGCGGGGATTTACATATAATGGAAAGCATATATAATGCTTTCCATATATACTCAAGTAGCCTTAAATTGCAGCTCAAACATCCTAAGGTTCCTTGAGTATATAAACCAATTGCCGCGAGTCACATGAAACGTATCTTATTTTTATGTACCGGAAACTCAGCCCGCTCTCAGTTAGCTGAAGCCGCCATGCGGCACATGGCGGGTGAGCATTACCAAGTTGTTAGTGCAGGGATGGCACCAGAGGAAGTGGATCCTCGTGTATACCGTGTATTGGCCGAGCGCGGCATCAATAGCGATAACTTGCACAGTTGTTCGGCTGCAGATCTCGAAGGGCAGCATTTCGATACGGTGATCACCCTGTGTGACAAGGCCAGTAACGAATGTGCCTTATTCCCCGATTCAGATGCACTCCTGCACTGGGATTTTAAAGATCCAAAGCCCCAGAGTGGCGAACAGCCTTTCCGTGACACCCTAGATGGCCTAGAAAGTCGTATTGCCTTGTTCTTGATGCTCAATGGCGAACAGCAGGATTCGGTGATCGGCCCGGTTGAACTATTTAAAGTGCTTAGCGATCCGTTGCGCTTGCGTATCTTGATGCTAATTGAAGATGAGCAAGCGCTGACCGTTGGTGATCTGGTTGATGTGCTGGGCGTGAGCCAGCCCAAAGTGTCTCGTCACCTTGCCTTGCTGCGTGATGGCGGTGTGCTGGAGACCCAGCGAGAAGGGCAGTGGATTTTCTATCATTTGGCTAAGCATTTGCCGGTATGGATCCGTCATATTCTTGCTACAGTGCGAAATGGTAATCCGGGCATGATCAATGACGAGAAGATCAAGCTCAGCTATCGTGAAGAGCGTAAAAAGCCAGGCTTCAGCAAAGTTAGCTAGCATTTTGATTTAAGGCGATTAAGAGCGCCTGGCGTTATTGCCGGGCGGTTGAAAAATTAATTAGAAGTAAGTTACTTATTTATAGGTGCAAATATGTCAAACACACATCCGTTCTGGACTCTTCCTTTAGAAGATAGCGGCAAGTTGCTGCTGACTCCATGTCCAGGTACCAAAGAAGTTTCCCTGCATGATTCACTGGTGCAATTGAAAGAAGCTGGTGCAACAGCAGTACTAACAGCTCTTGAGCCTGAAGATCTACCGGAAGGCGGTTTGGAAGCCTTAGCGGAAGAGTGCCGCGGCCTAGGTATGCGTTGGTTCCACCTTCCTATCGAAGATGACTGTGCTCCGGGCGCTCAGTTTGATGCCAACTTCCCTGAAGCCAACAAAGCGGCTCAGGCCTTGTTGGACAACGGTGATGCGATTGCTGTTCACTGCATGGGTGGCTCTGGCCGCACTGGTTTGATTGCCGCTCGTATTATGCTGTCCCGCGGTGCAGAGCTGAACTCAACAATCGAGAAGATCCAAGCGCTTCGTCCTGGGGCTTTCCAGCGCCAGCCACATATTGATTACATCCAGCAGTACAAGTAAGTCATAGTCCCAGGCTATCCTTACTTATTGAATGCCCTGCCTTTGCAGGGCATTTTTGTATCTGTCGTTGACTTCTTCCATGCCGTCACTCTCTCGTTATCTCTTGGCGGTAGCGTATTCATAGCCTCGCTATAATTTGCTTTGCGATCCTTCATTCATTTAGCGATGAGGGTATTCAGATATCTCTATACCTGACATTACCGTGGTAGTGACCTTGGTAATTATTTGAGAAAAGATCTGGCAAAGCGGTTCGGATCTGGTTAGTATATGCGGCATACCATATATATGTAAATTCGTATATTCAAGTCAACGGTTTAAGGAAAGTGGATTATGGCTATCAAAGTAGGCATTAACGGTTTTGGTCGGATTGGTCGCTTGGCGATGCGTGCTGCGTTTGATTGGGAAGAAGTGGAGTTTGTCCAAATCAATGATGTGGCAGGTGATGCCAAAACATTAGCTCACTTGATGGAGTTCGATTCAGTACAAGGCCGCTGGCACCATGCTGTCACTTCTGATGGTCAATCGATGCAGATTGGCGACTCGGTGATCCGTTGTACGCAAGAGCGCGATATCGATGCGGTAGACTGGTCCGATTGTGATGTGGTTCTTGAAGCAACCGGTGTTCACCGTGAGATGGAATACTTGAACAAGTACCTAGCACAGGGCGTTAAGCGTGTTGTCGTTTCTGCGCCGGTTAAAGATGACAGCGTACTGAACGTGGTCGTCGGTGTGAACGATTACCTGTTTGATGCTGACAAGCACCAGATCGTCACAGCGGCTTCTTGTACCACTAACTGTATTGCTCCTGTCGTCAAGGTTATCCACGAGAAGTTTGGTATCGAGCAGTCGTCGTTCACGACGATTCACGATCTGACCAACACCCAAACTATCCTCGATGCGCCGCACAAAGATCTTCGCCGTGCCCGTGCATGCGGCATGAGCCTTATCCCAACCACGACAGGCTCTGCGAAAGCGATCATTGATATCTTCCCTGAGCTTGAAGGCAAGATTAACGGCCACGCGGTTCGCGTACCTCTGGCCAATGCTTCACTGACAGACATTATCTTTGACCTAAGCCGCGACGTGACTGCAGAAGAAGTTAACGCTGCATTGAAAGAAGCATCTGAAAACGAGCTTGCAGGTATTCTGGGTTACGAAGATCGCCCTCTGGTATCTATCGACTATAAAGGCGACCAGCGTTCAACAATCGTTGATGCCCTATCAACCATGGTTGTGAACGACCGCATGGTAAAAGTGTATGCTTGGTACGACAACGAAATGGGTTACGCAACACGTACTTCTGAGCTAATCCGTAAGGTTGGCTTGGCGTAAGCAATACAGTACCAATGGCTAGCCCCAGTTATAGGGGCTGGCCTTCGAAATATATAGTGGTACACAGCAACAAACCGTACAGTGAGTTATTGCATGATTTCGGCTATTGCCAACCTCTCCAAAGATGTTCGTCAGTACATGCTGGTGACATTCAATTATTGGAACTTCACCGTTACCGACGGCGCGCTGCGTATGTTGGTGGTATTACATTTCCATCAGTTGGGCTACAGCTCGCTGCAGATCGCCTCCCTCTTCTTGTTCTACGAATTTTTTGGCGTGGTGACTAACTTGATTGGTGGTTGGCTTGGGGCCAAGCTTGGCCTGAACCGCACCATGAACATTGGCTTGGCGATGCAGGTTGGTGCGTTGCTCATGCTTGCGGTGCCGTCCGCGTATCTGACTGTACCTTGGGTCATGCTGGCTCAGGCATTGTCAGGGATCGCGAAAGATCTTAACAAGATGAGTGCCAAGAGTGCCATCAAAACCCTGGTGCCCGGTGAACAGCAGGGAGCGCTATACAAGTGGATCGCTATTCTTACCGGCTCCAAGAATGCCCTCAAAGGTGCGGGCTTTTTCATTGGCGGTTTGCTGTTGGCGGTGGTAGGTTTTAAAGGCGCTGTATTGGCCATGGCGGCACTGCTGGCAATGGTTTTGACTCTGAGTCTTGCGCTGCTTGAAAAAGATATGGGCAAGGCGAAAAACAAGATTAAGTTCAAGCAAATTTTCTCAAAAAGCTCGAGCATCAACATTCTGTCTGCTGCCCGCATGTTCCTGTTCGGCGCAAGGGATGTCTGGTTTGTGGTTGCGCTGCCAATCTATCTTAGCCAGGTGTTTGACTGGGACCACACCATGGTCGGTGGCTTTCTGGCCCTGTGGGTGATTGCCTACGGATTTGTTCAGGGTATCGCGCCGAAAATTACCGGTAAAGCCAAAGGCGCTGTGCCGGATGGCCGGGCAGCGATGGGGTGGGCGGGTCTGCTTAGTCTCATTACTCTGGGAGTTGCCCTCGGCGTGCAATTTAACTGGCAGCCAGAGCTGACCATTGTGGTGGGATTGTTGGTATTCGGGGCGGTGTTTGCCGTTAACTCCTCACTGCACTCCTACTTGATTGTTAGTTACGCTAAAGATGACGGCGTTTCGCTGGATGTCGGCTTCTACTACATGGCCAACGCTATGGGCCGTTTGATCGGTACCGTACTGTCTGGTTTGGTTTATCAGTATGCAGGCTTGGCGGCGTGCTTGTGGGTGTCGGTGGCCTTCTTGGTGGTGACAACGATTATCTCTATCCGCTTGCCGGCCCATTCAGGAATCAAAACAGTATAAGTTTGTGAGTCGCTCCATCTGTGAGGCCCCAGTATTGCTGCCGGGGCCTTTTCTATTGGATGGGCCTCTTAAGAGTGAGACTACAGAAGAAGAATGTTGCTGGCTTCACACTCTGCAATCATCTCATCAGGCCAGATAGAAGACTGCACTTCGCCGATGTGTGCTTTTTGCAAGAAAAACATACAAATACGAGACTGACCGATACCACCGCCTATGGTATAAGGCAACGATTTGTCCAGTACCATGCTGTGGAAAGGCAGTGAAGCGCGATCCTCACAGCCGGCAATGGCTAGCTGCTCGGTCAGGCTATTTTCACAAACGCGGATACCCATAGATGAAAGTTCCAGTGCATTGCCTAGGATTGGGTTCCAGAATAGCAGGTCACCGTTAAGGTTCCAGTCATCGTAATCGGGAGCTCGGCCATCATGCCTCTCGCCATCTGATAGGGCATGGCCGATATTTCGAATAAAGACCGCGCCATGCTTTTCGCAGATGGCATTTTCGCGTTCTTTTGGCGTCAAGCTCGGGTATTTTTCCAGTAATTCTTCCGAGGTAACAAATGTCACTTGGGGGGGAAGACGCTTTTCCAAGACAGGATATTCTTGATAGATGTAATTTTCTGTCTTGAGGAAGGCGTTGTAGATTTTTTCGACCGTGGTATGAAGGTAGGTTTCATGACGCATCGACTTATCGAGAACTTTCTCCCAGTCCCACTGATCGACGTAAATTGAGTGGATATTGTCCAGCTCTTCGTCGCGGCGGATGGCGTTCATGTCTGTGTATAGACCTTCGTCCTTTTGGAAACCATAACGACCCAGGGCCATACGCTTCCATTTTGCAAGCGAATGCACGACTTCAACCCGGGCGTTATTGTCGTCCAACAAATCAAAATCCACCGGACGTTCGGTGCCATTAAGGTTGTCATTCAAGCCGGTTTCCGGCTTAACGAAAAGCGGGGCTGAAACTCGAGTCAGGTACAGCTCATAAGCTAAAGCATCTTCGAAATAGTCTTTTAGCTTTTTGATTGCGACTTCCGTATCTCGTAGTCCCAGTAAGGGGCGGTAATTATCTGGTACACTCAATTTCATGAAAAATCCCTTTGTTATTGATTTAGCTGTATATCTTCATGGCAACACCTTACGTTAGCCAAGTTTCAGCGTCTAGCGTTTTGTGACTATTCCTATGTTTGTAGTGGCCGTGTGTTGTGCAAATCCGATGCTGATTGTGCGTGATATCTACAAGGTGGGGTGCTTTTTAATCAATTGATTCGTAAAGTTAAAATTTAATGTTGACGAAAAATCTCAATCCGTTAAAGTAAATCTCGTTTCCAGGGCACCGCCCTGAAGCAGCAATGCGACACTAGCTCAGTTGGTAGAGCGCAACCTTGCCAAGGTTGAGGTCACGAGTTCGAACCTCGTGTGTCGCTCCAAATTTAAAGATTGATGTGTTTCCACAAGGAACTTTGTGTACCTAGTCGAACACATCTCTCCAGATTAAAAGCTTACGGCGATTCGCAGTAAGAAAAAGATGGTGTTTACTGTACTAAACGGCATCGCAAAGCATTGCGTGCCCTGGTGGTGGAATTGGTAGACACAAGGGATTTAAAATCCCTCGGCGTTCGCGCTGTGCCGGTTCAAGTCCGGCCCGGGGCACCATCAAATCAAAGGCTTACAAGCTTAGCTTGTAGGCCTTTTTTTACCTCTATTTCGCCATCAGCCGCGTAGTGCGCTAGCCAATGCCAGGGCAAGCTTTAAGAGGCTTATGCCGCATCAAAGCGATCAGCATTCATCACTTTAGTCCAGGCAGCCACGAAATCCTGCACAAACATCTCTTGGTTATCATCCTGGGCATATAACTCGGCATAAGCCCGGAGCACAGAGTTTGAGCCAAAGACAAGGTCTACACGCGAAGCGGTCCACTCGACATTACCTGTTTTGCGGTCGCGGATCTCGTAGACATTATTTTCGACAGGCTCCCAGGTATAATTCATATCGGTCAAGTTGACGAAGAAGTCGTTGGTCAGCTGTCCGACACGATCGGTAAAGACACCATGCTTAGTGCCTCCATAATTGGTGCCGAGCACGCGCATACCGCCGACGAGCACTGTCATTTCCGCAGCCGTCAAGCCCATTAATTGGGTTCGATCCAGAAGCATCTCTTCGGCGCTGACAGCATAGTCACTTTTGAGCCAATTTCGGTACCCATCATGCAAAGGCTCCAGGACTTCGAAAGACTCGACGTCGGTCATGGCCTCTGTGGCGTCGCCTCTTCCTGGGGTGAAAGGAACAGTGACATTGCTTCCTGCTGCTTTGGCTGCTTGTTCGACACCGACATTCCCGGCTAACACAATTACATCGGCCAAGCTCGCACCGCACTCCTTAGCAATACCCTCGAGCACTGTTAAGGTTTTGGCTAGGCGCTCTGGTTCGTTACCTTGCCAGTCTTTTTGCGGGGCTAACCGGATACGGGCTCCATTCGCGCCACCTCGCTTGTCGGAGTGACGGAAAGTACGAGCGCTGTTCCAAGCTGTTGACACCATGTCACCGATAGATAGGCCACTGGAGGAAATTTTGGCCTTGACGGCATCAACATCGTACCCTGTGTTGCCCTGGGGGATAGGATCTTGCCAGATCAGATCTTCCTGGGGGACGTCTGGGCCGATATAGCGTGCTTTAGGCCCCATGTCTCTATGGGTGAGTTTAAACCATGCCCGAGCAAAGGTTTCAGCAAAGTAGGCTGGGTCTTGGTGGAAACGTTCTGATATCTTGCGATATTCAGGATCCATCTTCATAGCCATATCGGCATCGGTCATAATTGGATTATGGCGAACGCCAGGGTTTTCTGCGTCGACAGGTTTGTCTTCTTCTTTGATGTCAACCGGCTCCCACTGCCAGGCACCGGCCGGACTTTTTTTCAGTTCCCACTCGTAATTGAGAAGCAAATTGAAATAACCATTGTCCCACTGGGTGGGCTGGGTGGTCCAGGCACCTTCTAGGCCACTGGTTACCGCATCACTGCCAATGCCACGGGTTGATTTGTTCAGCCATCCCAAACCTTGATCATGGACTTCTGCGCCCTCAGGCTCTGGCCCTAGCCGCGAAGCGTCACCGTTACCATGGGCTTTACCTACCGTATGCCCACCTGCTGTTAAGGCAACCGTTTCTTCATCATTCATTGCCATTCGGGCGAAGGTCACGCGGACATCATGGGCCGTCTTCAGTGGGTCTGGCTGGCCGTCAACACCTTCTGGGTTGACGTAGATCAGTCCCATCATTACCGCGGCAAGCGGGTTTTCCAAGTCCCTTGTCCCGGAGTAGCGGCTGTTTGGGTTATTGGTGGGAGCAAGCCATTCTTTTTCGGACCCCCAATAGATGTCTTTTTCAGGGTGCCAAATGTCTTCCCGGCCAAACCCGAATCCAAATGTTTTCAGTCCCATGGACTCGTAAGCAATGGTTCCTGCGTAGGCAATCAGGTCTGCCCAGCTCAGCTTGTTGCCATACTTCTTCTTGATTGGCCAGAGAATACGCCTGGCTTTGTCGAGATTGGTATTATCTGGCCATGAATTGAGGGGGGCGAACCGTAAGTTGCCAGTGCCGGCTCCCCCTCGGCCATCGGCGATACGATAGGTTCCCGCCGCGTGCCAAGTCATACGGATCATCAAGCCGCCATAATGCCCCCAGTCCGCAGGCCACCAATCTTGGCTGTCTGTCATTAGTGCGATGAGATCTTGTTTTAGAGCGGCATAATCGAGTTTTTTGACCTCTTCTTGATAATCGAAGTTGTCTGCCATCGGGTTGGTTTTGGTATCGTGCTGATGCAGGATATCGAGGTTGAGCGACTTGGGCCACCAGTCTTTCTCTGTGCGGTCTTTGGTTGTCATTGAGCCGTGCATTACCGGGCATTTACCTGCGGCATGCGTTTTTTCTTGTGTCATACTGATACTCCCATTTTTGTAAAGTGCAAGTGCGAGTCAATACAGCGGGTGATCAAATACGGGTATGTGGTATTCGTGGCTGAGGTTCCTCCAGGCCGTTTCTAAATTGTGGCTATTCACGAAGCGAACGTAACATCCAGGCTGTTTTTTCGTGCACGCGCATTCGATCAGACACCAAGGCTATGCTGGATTCATCTTCAGCTTGCTGCGCGGTTTTAAGTATACTGCGTGCGGTTTTAATTACTTGCTCGTGATTTTTTGTCAGGATATCGACCATTTCAGATGAATTCGGTACACCGCTCACTTCTTTGATTGCGCTGAGCTTTTCGAACTCTTGAAAAGTGCCTGGGGCAGGGATGCCTAACGTGCGAATTCGCTCAGCAATGTCATCAACCGCTGTTGCTAATTCGGTGTAATGCTCCTCGAACATAAGGTGCAGTTCTCGAAAGTTCGGGCCAACCACATTCCAGTGAAAGTTATGTGTTTGAAGATAGAGGATGTAGGAGTCAGCAAGCAACCTCTTCAACCCCTCTGCGGTTTTTGTTCTGCTCTCCAAGTCAATACCAATATCAATTTGTGTCATGTTGACTCCTTATATTGTTTATGAGCTTAGCTGACATTTCCATTTGTGCCTATCCGCTAACATAAGCACCGAATGAATCTTAATCTTTGTAAAAAGATCATGTCGCTCGGACAGTTAGATTGACAGCGTTCTAAGTCTGGCTGCCAACGAGTCAATACGGGTGGCTGCGCCAAACCAAGCTGGCAACTAGCAATAAATAACAGTGGCATTTGATCCCTTACCAGCCCAAAGAACGGCATTGCTTTTCAATTCTGGCCACAATTTGTTGTAGCTCATGATCTAAGAAGCCACTGGAATTAGCCATTTGTTGTATATCTTCGACAAAATAGTTTGGGCGTATCATTCTTAATGTGTTTTCATTTTTGCAGATAAAATCTACGCAAGGTACGCCGTTTGGATCTGTATATTGATGAATGTAGGTTGCCGCGGTCTGGCGGTTAAGCTGGGCGTTGAGAACTATCATCCATTCGATGTATTGCTCGCTGATCCAGTTCGTGTACTGCTGATGAAAATAGGCTTTCACGGAGGCATGACTTCCAAGGGCATCGCCACCGGGGAGGGGGGGATTTAATACCGAAGGGCCAGTTCGGTTGGCTGAATGATGAGGCGCCATTTTCAATTGGTAGGGATAGAGGGAATGCGCCCATCTGTCGAGTTGGCGTTTTGCGAGAGCCAAAATGTAGTGGAGCGCGCTATATAGCCTACCGTAGACAAAGCAGGAATTGTAAAATAGGCGAATATCGTCACCGATATACTGGTTAATGTAATTCTCAGGTACTTGGTTGTGACCTATTGTACCTAAGCGGCTATTTTGGCTCGTTTCACTTTCATTTTGTGGCTCCATCAGCCAGTGTCGGTGCTTACGCCAGTACACGATATCCATCGACAACAAATCTGGCCAAGCGCTTACAGGCCCATCTGAGCGTTCTGGATGGACAAAGCTGATGAGGTCGGCTCCACTTCCTCGCAGCCTTTGTAATTCAGCCGATAATTGGTAAATCGTCTCGGCACTGGCTTGTTCCCAAATGCGATTTCTCTCTTGTTCGCAGTTGGTGTTCATGTACCCAGGCAGATAACGTTCATAAAGTTGCTCTTCACACATAACGACTCTCTGGGGTGAAGGTGTTATTACTGAGTATATACGTCGCTCACTCTTGTTTGGTTGTATGCTCGTTAACGTCGTGGTGGAGCACGCCTTTGGGGCTTTTTTTCAGTGTACCTTCAAGCCCTTTGGTAAAGCCTCATTTGCTATACATTGATAAGAGAAAACAACAACGTGCCTGCCGGGTAATACCATTTCCGCTACTTGTCGCAGCACTTTTTGTACTTCTTACCGCTACCACAAGGACAAGGGTCGTTTCTGCCTACTACTTTGGATGGTGCAGGCTGCTCGGCCAAGAAGTATTTGATGTCAGAAGCCGGCCTACGGTTTTGCAATAGCCGGGCCATGATAGACATGGCTTCATCAACATGCTTGAAGTACTTGAAGTAGCCTGCACATAGGTAGTTATGATCGATTTTTCCTGATGGGCCCCGTTCAAACCGGTGCTTTGGACAGCCCCCATGGCACGCAGGCAGATAGCGGCATTGACGGCATTTGTCGTTCAGTGAATCGAACTTATCCTTGCCGAATTTGATCGCCTCTTCACTGTGGTTCATCTCAGAAATGGTGGTTTCATGGAGATTACCGAGCTTGTACTCGGGATAGACATAATGGTCGCATTGGTACAAGTCCCCATTGGCTTCCAGGGCAAAGGCATGGCCACATTGTTTAGAAAAAATACAGATGCCGGGAGGTTGGCCCAGCCAGCTGGCAAGGGTGGTATCAAACATTTGAACAAAGGTCCGGCCGATATCGTTGCGTACCCAGTAATCAAAAAGGGTAGTTAGGAACTGGCCATATTCTTCAGGGTCAACCGACCACTTGGTAACTTTGCCAAAAGCCTCGCCGGGGCTGGCAAGGTTCTGGATAGGGTTGTCTTGCTGGGCTGTATCACGCTCGACCAAAGGAATAAATTGCAGGAAGGTTGAACCGGTACTTTTGAGAAATTGGTACACCCGCAGTGGATGCTTAACGTTCAGGGCATTGATTACGGTAAGGGTATTGAATTCAACCTGGTGCTTTTTCAATAGCTCAATAGCGGCAAGGACTTTTTGGTGTGTACCTTTTCCGCTTCTGGTCTGGCGGTAATGATCGTGAAGATCCTCAGGGCCGTCGATAGAAACGCCAATTAAGAAGTTATGCTGTTTGAAAAACTCGCACCACTTGTCGTTGAGCAGTATACCGTTGGTTTGAAAAGCATGGGTGATCTGTTTGCCGTTAGCGTATTTGTCACACAGCTCAACCGCCCGCTGGAAAAAGTCCAGTCCCATTAGGGTAGGTTCACCGCCTTGCCAGGTGATTTGAACCTCATGGCCGGGCTGGGCCTCGATATGCTGTTTGATATAAGCGTCGAGGGTGTCGTCAGGCATCCGCCAATCACTTTGCCTTTCAGGGTATAGCTTATCTTTCTCTTGGTAGAAGCAGTATTCACAATCGATGTTACAGACTGAGCCGGTAGGTTTTGCCATCACGTGGCAGCCGAAAGATGGTTGCATCAAGAATCCTAATTTAAACTTGGGGCCCAGAGGTAGGCAAGGTAGCCAATTGCCAGCAGTGCAATTAGCAGAGAGAGAAATTGTTTTATCCAGCACTCATTGGTCGAAACCGTCATGTTATTTTCGAATACTTGGGTAAACCGATAGCGGCTGTACAACGAGGCAAGTATTGCCAGTAGCATCGTAATAAAACCCATAATGGGTAACGCAATGAAATGGCTATGCTCGGTTACTTTGAGAAAGAGCAGCCCCAAAGCGAATAAAACCAGCTGTGTCCTTAGCCAAGACATGGCCGTTCGTTCAGGCTGCAGGCCGGGATCGCTATTCATAACAGGATAACCAAAATTACAACCGAGGTAAGGAACAACATCACCAGGCTAATGATCTTGAGAAAGCCGGTATATTTGAGTTGCTGGTTAGCCCGCATAGCCTTCTCATTTTGGGCCCAGCGGCGATAGGCAAATACAGCCAGCAGACCTGAGCACAGGCACAAAAAAGAGGAAAGGCTGATCCTAACAAGCGGATCGGCAAGATCCGGTGTCAGTTGGTCAATACCGATAGCCCCAGCAAGAAGCGCCAGCGCTGTGCGTATCCAGGCCAGATAAGTCCGTTCATTCGCTAGCGAGAAGCGGTAATCTGGTGCCTGCCCTTCATGGCGCCAAGTCTTGCGCGGAAGTCGACGTCTGAGTGGTTTCATGATGCGTTAATTGACCAATAGTGATTTACGGTAATCAGCGAGCTGGTGGAGGCTGACGGGAAGTGGCTTGCGGCTGTTGCTTTCGAGTATTCCCGATTCTTTCAGTGTCTTACAGTAGCGGATCACGGTTGTGGTGTCTGTACCGCTGTACTCGCCGATTTCCCGGTAGGTCCAGGGATACTCGGGATAGGTGTGGAACACATAGTAGATGGTATCAAGGATACGCTTTTTGGCACTGAAGGCGTTGAATTGCATCAACCGCTTTTCGGCTTCGCCCAGCTCGGCACAGACTTCCTTCATCAGGAAGTCTGCAAGGCACGGTGCCGCCAAATCAAGAGATTTAAAGTCGTTAACGTCGACATGAACTATTTTGCTATCGAGCATTGCCCGTGCGGTGGACGGGTAATGTTGATTGGTGAAAAGAGAGCGGTAGCCGAAAAAAGATCCCGGGCCGTAGATCCTAAGGAGAGATTCTTTCCCCGTTTCAGAGACTTGGTATAGGCCAACTAACCCCTCATCAACGTAGTAGAAGCCTTTGGCTGTTACTCCGCTGCGGTACACCACCTGTTTTTTGGCAAAACTCTTTAGCTCTATTTGATGGGTTAATTGGGTTCGAATATCCACAGCTATTATCCGCTATACACAATAAAATTACAGTGGATACCATACCTGATAATGAGATAAACAAATATGATCGTCGCCATAAAAATTTACTGCGGTTACCATATTAAAGCTGATCACCGCCATAAAATTTAATTGAGATGTTCTTATAAAATAGGCCTAGTAAAACTTTTAAAAGTAAATAATTACAATTATGCTAGGAAACACAATATGGATATGTTCAGTCTTGTGACCGAAATATTAACTACCGATGGGATCATGCTAAAAATTGCTCTTGGCAGTATTTTTGGATTGTGCCTTGGATTAACTGGTGTCGGTGGTGGCGTTTTATTGATCCCGATGCTGCAAATATTTTGTGGTATGGCACCAGTGCTCGCTGTGGGTACCGCAAGTTTAATCTCAGCACTGGTAAAAATAAATGCCTCTATCATTCATGTCAAAGCGAAAAATGTCTCATGGCGGCAAATCTCAATTTTATTTATCGGAGCAATGCCGCTGACTTTTCTAGTGACCCAAATTGTTGTCTATTTTAACCAGCACCCATTACATGCAGATGTTACTCAGTCAATCATTACCGGTTTGGTAACCGTGGTCATGGTTGGCTCCTTGGTGTCTGTTTTTCATAAGTTCAGGGCAAAGCCTCAAGCCAAATTAGCAATGACAGGTACCGGAAATACCGATAGAAAAGCTTTATTATCCGGTATGTTTTGCGGCTCCGTGCTTGGCTCGACTGGCGTGGGCGGTGGCGTCTTATTACTACCGGTATTGAATAACATATTGAATGTGGATATTAAAAAAGCCATTGGTTCATCGGTTGTACTGGCGCTTTTCCTGTCAGGTTTTGCCGCGCTAGGGTATGCCAAAGGCGGGCAGGCAGATGTGAGTACTGCCATTTACTTTGTGTTTGGTTCATTTATTGGTGTTCCTGTTGCGGCTTCGCTATTAGAAAAGATCTCAGAAAAAACAACGTATTTAATTACTTTAACAGTGATATCGGTGAGTTTGTTAATGTATACCTTGTTTTAACATTGTTACTGAATTTTATTTAATTATGGTGTCATAGGAAATAGTCAAAAAAGCCCCGCCTAAAAATTATGGAGGGGCTTTTTATTTTTTATAATATTATTTTCTATGAAGTGTAAATTGATAAGATCTTGCCAAGCTCATCAACTTGAAAACCAATGGGATGGATGAAGTTCGTCAGGGCAATAAGTCCGCCATCGAGTTGATAAATATCAGCGAGCATCGCTGCATTTTCAGCTTTCAACCCCCCACCATAAACGACAGGTGGAGTGGTTTTGAAATTGGCATTGACTGTTTGCTTGATGAAATCTGTGATAAGCCCAATATAATCACTATTCGGTGGTGTTTTACCTGGGCCAATCGCCCAAACCGGCTCGTAAGCAAGTATTATATTGCCCTCTAACTGTGCGGGAGGGATTTTTGCAAGGCTTCTAACGATTTGGTTCTCCAGAACGATTTTAGCTCTCGCTAGCTTCTGATATCTAGCAAAGGCATTTGGGGGCACTGGTTATCTCCCACCGTTATCCTTTGTTCAATAATGTGTGCGACAGGGTGATTGAATGGCCTGATGACAAGATCCAGACCGTCAATGGGGTATTTTGATGAGGGTAAGTGTTCAGTTGGGGTAGGGTAGACAATTATATCCGTTCAACACGTTTGTGTAGTATTATCCTTTTAATTTAACACCTTGTTGTAAAGCACTTTTTTGGTTGTATTTTAATGTTTGAGTCCACGGTTTTATTGGCTGCGCTTCTGATCTTTCTTGGCTCCTTTGTCCAGACGGCAATTGGTTTTGGACTGGCTATTGTAGCTGCTCCATTGTTGTTTCAGCTTTCTCCCCAATATGTACCGGCCCCGATTTGTATTGTGGCGTTAGTCATATCCATCATCAATGCCTTCAAGCTTCGCAGTAGCGTATCTATCGGAGGATTGAAGTCGGCCATCATCGGTAGGGTACCGGGTTCGCTGTTGGGAGGATTTTTACTGACCGTTGTTTCCGGTGCCACCCTGTCTCTGTGGCTTGGGATAATGGTCTTGATCGCTGTGGCTATCAGCGCATTGCCCTACCGCTTAAAACCGACGCCAAAACGTATGCTAATAGCTGGTTTTATGTCCGGGGTCATGGGGACCAGTTCTTCAATAGGCGGGCCGCCGATGGCGTTGCTGATGCAGCACGAGGAGGCTGCAAAGCTACGGGGTAATCTATCGGCATTTTTTGTCATCACCTCATTGATGTCGCTATTCGTCCTGTTTTTCTACGGCCACTTCACTATAGACCATATCATGATCACTTTGCCACTTCTCCCTGCTGCGTTAATGGGATATGGATTGGCAAACAAAGTTGTTCATAGGATCCCCCAACACTCAATGCGTATCTTGGCGCTGCTGCTCTGTTTGGTCAGTGGATTGACAGCAATTATCCAGGGGCTAGCGGGGTTCTAGTGTTGGTTTGGACCGGTTTAAATAATGTGTTGGAGTTGTGGTTGGTTTTTGAAGGCAGACAAGCTTGTATGCAAAGACTACTTTATTACCATCAGTCCTCCCCAAAAAAATAGTGCTTTATGTTTGAGGGGAACTCGTCTTTATTCGAGCGCAGGTACTAATTGAAGCATTCAGGAGCTCTTAAGGATCGCTTGGGCCTCATTTCGGTTGCACAACATGGAATACCTCCCTGACGATACCGGTGCTGATATGCAGATGTTAAAGCCAGTTTAATTCTGCTTTGCGCAAATGACCGAGACAGATAAAACCATATGGTTATCGTATAAAGTGTGACAAACTGGTTGATATTGATGATCACTAGATAGGGACAAAATGAAGCGGATTTTGGTGACAGGAGCAACGAGTGGGATTGGTTACGCGTTGGCACAACAGTTATGCAATAAAGGACATAGCATTATTGCCACTGGTCGTAATCGTGACAAATTAGAGGAGCTGGCGGCACTGACGGGATGTCATATTATCGCGGCCGATTTGCGTGATCCTGAGCAAGCCGTGGGACTGTTCGAACAGGCGGTTGAGAAACTCGGTGGGTTAGATGTATTGATCAATAATGCCGGAATGAATTCTCGCAAATGTGGTATTGATGAATTCACCCTAGAAGAGTTTGACTACCAATACGCTGTCAACTTGCGAGCACCGGCCTTATTGAGCCGCGAAGCATTGAAGGTCATGAAACCGGCCAGGTCTGGGCAAATCATCAATGTGCTCAGTACTGTTGCTAAGCGCTCAAATGAAACCATGGCTGTTTATACGGCAATGAAACAAGGGTTGGCGGGTTTCAGTGCGATATTGATGAAAGAGGCTCAACCACACGGGATCAAGGTCACCTCACTGTTCCCTGGCGGGGCAGATACGAATTTCAGGGAAGCTGAACGACCGCAGTATATGCAGCCGGAAAGTGTTGCGCAGACTATTTCTGTATTGCTCGATTTGCCGCAAGATGTGGTGATGCATGAAATGGTATTTAGGCCGCCGGTTGAATTAGAGTAATCCACTGAACTAAGCGGTACTCCAAGCCGTTGATGGAGTACCGCAATTTTTAACATGTGTAGAAGCGTTTTATTTGGCCCTGTTTATATGGGGCAGTATTACCTTATTTCAGTTTGTTGGTATAAACGCTTTTGCTGTTCGATGTGTTCTGCCTTGACTGGGTTAACTCGATTGAGCACTCTTCGCGCTTTTTCTGGATGGTTATTTAGGATGAGGCTTTCAGCATAATGAAAGCTGATGTCAATATTGTTGCTCCTTCCTTCGTATGCCATTTTTAACGGTGCCATCGATGCTTCATGTTGACCCGTTTTTAAAAGACAGTAGCCGTAAGTATCTTGTATTTCCGGTGCGTTAGGTGCATTGTTATAGGCTTTGAGTGCATAACGGCAGGCGTTCTCAAAGCTATTTTCATTAATATAGAGCCATGCAATATTGTTCAGGGCAATCACATTTTCCGGCTCGTTCTTCAATATGGAAAGGTAGGTATTGACGGCCGCTTTGGGTTCAACGTCATTTTGAATTTGTGCGAGAAGCAGATGAAGTGCACCCTCTGAACCGGGATTTTCTTTGAGTCGACGTTTTAGCAGAGCAGTAGCCGCATCGTATTGATCGTTAGCGATATAAGCGAGCGCAAGATCTTTGGCTGTAATAGAGCTTGGGTAAGTGTGGTAGCGTTTCTCTGCGAAAAGGACGCTTTTACCGTAGTCTTCTAATGCAGAATATATTTTACTTTGCAGCTGGAGGTAGTAACTGGTATTTTTGAACTTTTCAGGCAGTTCAGCCAATACGGATTGGCTTAGTAATGGTTGTTGATTGAGTAACAATAAAGTTGCACGCATAAGAGGGAAATAAGCTTGTTCAATGAAAATTTTCTCAGCGTCTAACGCATATTTAATACCCTTATCAAAATTCTTCGTTAACTCGCTTAGTTGGACAACACGTAGATAGGCCTCTGGACTGCTACGGTCTTGCTCTACCCATTTTTCAGCAGCCTGAAAGGCTTTCCGGTACTCATGAAGTTGGAAGTAGAGCAGAGTCTTGAGACTCCAAACATCTGCGGTCTGTTCAATGATCGGCAATTCTTCTAGTAACTCTATCCCTTTGTCCGATTGTTCGACATTCGCGTAGATCCTTGCCAGCAGCATACGGAATTTGATGTTGTTTTGATTATTATTTAGTAGATCTTTGTAGAAGCTAATGATTTTATCAACCTGATCAGTTTGTGATGCAAACCGGTATAAAAACATAGCGATCGTAAAGTTATCGGGGTATTGTTTGGCCAGTGTGAAGGTATCATTGTAAGACTGGTCGGCATTGTCATTCAAAGCGTGGATCTGAGCGATCGATAGTTTTGCTTTGATGTTGTCAGGTTCTAGAGTTAATACTTTCTCAAATATTGAGTTTGCAAGGGTGTATTCTTCTTTCTTTATAGATATATAGCCTTTTAGCAAAAGTGCAGAAATATCATTGTTATTGCTTGCAATCCATTTATCTATGACCTCTTCGCCTTTTTCAACATCACCATTAGTAAAGTGATAATAAGCTAAACCAATATTGGCTTCCAGTTGGTCTGGGGTGGATTTTAGAATGTTCTCTAATGTCTTAATACCTTGTTGGTCATTGTTTGCTGCTCGCACTAGACCAATCCGTAATTGCCCCGCTTCTGTTGAATGCAACTCAGCTTTGTCAGCAAGGGCCATAGCATCACTATTTCTTCCAATAGACGAAAACTCTAAACTCATCCTAGTGACAAAATTATTGTAATCTGTGTTTGATATGTCGAAATCATTAATGTTATTGAAGGCTTCGTTGATTTTGCCGATTTTGAATTGGGATGCAACATAAAGTTGCTGTAAGTAGTGATCATCTTTTAGATAAGGTGCAACAACTTTAAAGTTTTGATAAGCATCTTCGTAGTCATTTTGCAGGTAGGCACACATCCCAGCGATGACATAAGAGCTAAAGCTATTTGAGCCTTCCCGGATGGCTGTTTTCGCATGTCTTCTTGCTTCAATGAAGTTGGAGTTAGCGTATTCAATTAATGCCTGGAGATCATTAGCTACTGTATGTGATGGGATAATTTTAAGTATATCAGCGATATAGGGCCTTGCTTCTTCATATTTTTCATTTTTGACAAGAGCTTGTGCCAGATAAAGCTTATAGTTAGCATTATCTGGTGAAGTATCTAATATTTTCCGATATAAAACAGTGGCTTGTTCATATTTTGATTGTACAGATAGCACATGTGCAGTCAGTAGTAGTGCCTCAATATTATCGGGGTGAAGCACTCGCATTTTATTCAGTAAGGTGAGTGAATCGTCAAACTGCTCTTTTTGGGCGAGTAACTGTGCATGGGCAAGATTAAAATATAGCCCGTTGAAACCGAGCGCTTCAGCCTGACTCAAGACAGAGCGAGCTTTGTCTAAGTTGTTGTTTCTCATCAATGCAATGGCATTAATTGCTAGCAATTCAGACTTAATATTTAAACTCTGCCTGTCAGTATTAGAAACTAATTCTTCAATGGCTGTAATGTCATTGTTTCCCAGCAGAGCTCGAGCCAATAGAAGTTCTATCTGGGTATCATCTGAACCATGCCTCAATGCTGTTGACAGCTCTTTTTCAGCCGAGGGGTAATCACCCCGTGACAAATAAATTTCTCCCAACAAAACCCGAGGTTCTGTAGCTATCTTGTCTTTTAAAATTGCATTTTTTAGTTCAATGACTGCGGCATTGTACTCTTTGTTTTGAATATGGTTCTTCGCATTTGCAATATGAATTTCAGGGGAATCATTACCACAAGCAAGTAGATTTATTGATAATAATAATACAGAAATTGTTGTTACTATTGTTTTGTTGAACATTGGCTAAGACCCTAATATCAATACCAAAAGACATCAAAAAAAGTATAGTCGTAGTTTATTTTTTTTGTCTAAATTTATCACAAGTGCGAAGTTAATATTTCTTCATAGCGACTATACTCACTACTGGAATGAATTCTGATAGGGCTTATCTCTAACTCTTTGGTGTGCGAGTGAATAGACAAAATAATGCAATCGATTGTGAGTTGTACTTTTGCCCTGATCGGGAGTGGCTACAACAGGCTTGGACAGAGCTAGAAGCACGTTCAGAGCCAAATATTTTTCTTTCGTGGCTATGGATTGGCAGTTGGTTTAACAGTTTGGTTGGTGACTATTATGTCGTTGAAGCGAAAATAAACAATGAAGTCGTCGGGTTAGGGGTGATTATCACTCGAACAGACTCTTATTACCGCTTCTTTAGAGGTGTACCCTGCTATCTGCACCGTATTGGTGACGAATTAAGTGATCAGGCATGGATTGAATATAACGATTTCTTGATGGTGAAAGGTCAAGAGGACTCAATTCGCCATGAAATGATCACAACAGTGATGCAAGAGATCGTGGGCAACGGTAAGTTCATCGTGGGAGCTAGTCATAGTGAGGTGACTGCTACTATGTTGGATAATTATGGGATTGAATCGATTTGGGAGAGTTATACATATCAGATCGATCTGGAGCTGCTAAGAGATCAAAATAAGACATTGAGCGAGGCAATTTCACGCAGTGCCCGCTATCAGATAATGCGCAGTATACGCCTTTACCAAGAGTATGGTGAACTTAAAGTTTCTACGGCAGATTCTGTTGAGGAGGCCTTAGCCTACTTTGAGATGGCAAAGCCGATGCACATCCAGCGCTGGGGAGATCAACTCGGACAGAGTGGATTTTGTAATCCCCAGTTTACTCGGTTTCATGAAATGCTTATTCGCAGTGGAGTGCCATTAGGTCATGTGCGTTTGCACAAAATTACTGCTGGCAATGAATTGATCTCTATTATGTATAATTTTCATTGGCACGGAAGAGTTACATTTTATCTTAGTGCATTAAATTATGATTTGTTCGATAAGCATCTTAAGCCAGGTATGGTTTCACATTTTATGCTAATTAATATGGCTATGGAGCAAGGTTTTAGTCGATATGACTTTATGGCTGGAACGGCTCGCTATAAAAGGACATTCGCAAATTCCACGTCCTCACTCTATGTTTATGAAATGCGTAAATCAAAGTCGCTATTGGCTTTGAAGAATAAATTGCGATACGTGAAGCATCAGCTATCGGAATGGCGGTAACGGTAGGCGAGTAATTAGGATGATGCACAGGGGACGTCAATGAAAGGAAAGGTACAGCCAAGGGTATTAATCATAGGGGAGGATACACGTAGTTTTTTAGGTGTTATTCGTTCCTTAGGGAAAGCTGGCTATGATGTGCATGTAATTTGTTTTGACCGAGCCAGTCCGGCCTGCGCTAGCCGGTATATCAAAACGGTAAAATATTATAATTATCAGTCTTACAGCCAAGAGGATTGGCGAGAGGCTGTGTTGAGCTTGATCGAACGCTACCAGTTCGATGTCATTGTGCCGTGCGATGAACGTGCAATATATCCACTTTGGCAAGAAAAACACCGTCTCCCTGCCCATACGGAGCTGGCCATTGCCAATGACGAAGCGTTAGAGATTCTGTTTGATAAGTGGAAAACAAAAGAGTTAGCAAGGTCATGTGGTATTCCTGTTGCATCTGGAAAGCAAATTAACCCAACGAATGTGACTTACGACGAGTTAGCTGCCGAATTTGGTAACAGCTTTGTTATCAAGCCGCTGCAGTCTTTCAATCAAGATTCATTACATCGCCGGCAGAATGTCACAATTGTGCGTCAGGCTTCAGATTATCATCAATCCCATTTTACCCGTACTCCCGTTATGGTGGAGCAGTACTTTTCAGGGGGAGGGGAAGGGGTGTCAATATTTGCGGTGAATGGAGAAGTGCAGGTGGCATTTGCCCATCGGCGTGATGCTGAATCAGAGGGAGGCGGAAGCTCATATCGTTTTAGTATCGCTATCGACCCAGATCAACTAGTTGCGGTAAAGAAAATATGTGAAAAAGTAAACTATACCGGTGTGGCGATGTTCGAATTTCGCCGCAACTTGCAAAGTAACGCGTGGATTCTGGTTGAAGTCAATGCCCGTTTTTGGGGTTCTCTCCCGCTAGCCTTATTCTGTGGTGTGGATTTTCCGCGGTACTATATTGATTATTTGACGACGAATAGAATTGCCGAAAGCATACTTCAAACTTACCCTGTCGGTTATTTTGCACGAGCACTAACGGCTGATTTATATCAAACCCGCCGATTGATTCGTTCTGCTGGCGGTTGGCCTAAGGCAATACGGCGCTTTCTGCAATATGGCCGTATTGCTGGGGGGAAGGAAGTCATCGATAGTTTTTCTGTGTCAGATTTCAAACCATTTTATCTCGAAGTCTTGGCTATCATTGGCCAATTCACCAAGGCATTGACCAAGCGAATTCCATCATTGCTGCGTATTCGCAGTATGGTAACACGGTACCGACTTAAGAAACTCTTCAAAGAGCAACCAGAGCGTCGCCTGATTTTTATCTGCTATGGCAACATAATGCGCAGTCCTTTTGCCGAGCAGGTGTTTAAAAACAGATTGGAAAGCCACTCACAGCAATTAGTGACGGCCTCCTATGGGTTTCATGCCCCGGAAAACCGTCAGAGCCCGGTGTCGGCTCGGCAGGCGGCCCAGCAGATGAACTATGACCTCGAACAGCACCGCTCCCGATGCTTGCGGCAACGTGATCTGCATCCTACCGATATTATTTTCTTTTTTGACGAGCGCAACAAAGCACTATTGACTTCTTATTACGATGTGAGGAATGCGTTTTTTATTAATGACCTCATACCTATAAGTCAATCGATGATCTACGAGGTGACCGATCCCTACGGTTTGGATGTCGATGGGGTGAAGCAATGCTACGAACAAATTGAACTGTCGGTGAAACAATTAATGAATTATTGTAAAGGCGGATTATATGGGCGCTAAACTTGCTGTTGTTATCCATGCTGAAGAAGAGTTTGATTGGGATGGCGGCTTTTTTCGTAGCAATAGCGATGTGACTCACCATGTCGAATTGATCAATTTGATACAGGCGATGATGCATTTAGGTGCGCATGTGACGCTGGCCATGGATTACCCCTTTGTGACAAGTGCGGGCGGTCAACAAGTTATAAGGTATTGCAAAGAGCAATCAGAAGGTATCATTGAGTTCGCATCACACCTTCACCCTTGGGTAAATCCTCCCTTTGATGAACCGGTACAAGGTGATGAAATCTCAAACCAGTATTCCTACCCTGGCAACCTTAGCTATGAACTTGAGTATAAGAAGTTACAGGTACTGACGAATAAGATTGAGGAAGTCACCGGTCATCGTCCAGTCACTTATCTTGCCGGACGGTATGGAATCGGTGCAAACACCCAGGATATCTTGAGCGCCTTGGGGTACAAGGTCGATCTCAGTATTAGTGCATTTAGTAATTTCAGTCATCAGCAAGGCCCTGATTTTAGCCAATACAATAATGCGCTATTTTTTCAGAATAACATTACTTATTTGCCGCATACTTGCTGCCGTATTGCTCGTTTTAGATGGTTAAGCCATTGGCTACAAAATCACCCGTCTTCATTAAACGGACGAGGAGTTATGAGCCGAATAGTGAGGAAGCTATTGGGTATCGTCACTTACCGGCTATCACCGGAAGGAGCCAATCTTGATGAGCTGATACGAGCTGCGAGCCACCAGATAGCGATGGGGTATGAGCATATGGTTCTGTCTTTTCATTCGCCGTCTGCAAAGCAGGGTAAAACACCTTATGTGCACACACATGAAGATAAGCTGCGTTTTGACTCAGTCACGCTTGAGTTTATCGAGTGGTTTATGCGTCAGCCTGATGCAGAAATGTATACACCAAGCCAATTGTCTAACCCGGTTCTGACAACACTGGAGGAGCAGCATGTCTAATTCTGCAAGGCCATTTTTCAGTGTAATTATCACGACCCGTAATCGTCCTGGTTTGTTTAGGCAGGCATTAGAATCGGTGTTAGGCCAAGATTTTGCTGAATATGAAGTCATAGTGGTCAATGATGGTAGTAGCTCAGAACATCTGCAATCATATCAAGACCTGTTGGTTCACTATCAAGGTAAAGTACGCTTTTGCTCCTTGATTCAGCGGAGCCGGGGACATGGACATAGTTATGCGATGAATCATGGCGCTTCAATCGCAAAAGGAAAATACCTTTGTTTTATTGATGATGACGATTATTGGATAGATATGGGCTATCTAAGCCGTCTATACCATAATATTCATTCAGAAAATAAACAGGTCGATTTATACATATCCAACCAACAGGCTTCTTATTGCGATGGAACACCAGCAGACGAGGTGATCTGGGTAGAAGACTTGGTTGATAAGCTGGCTTTTTATCCTAGAAAATCACAAAAAGCATATCCTATTAGCTTGGGACAGCTATTGCGAAGTGATGGTTTTGCCCATTTGAATTGTCTGGTATTTCGAGCGGAATATTATCAATATATCGATGGTATGGATGAGAACCTTCGTTACGAGGATGATCGTGATATCTATTACCGCGCTATAGATCGCGCCGAATATATGCTTTATGACCCGCTCGTGATGTCTCACCACAATATTCCAGATAAAAGCAAACAAGCGAATTTATCAACGAGTTGTGATCAGATGCAGAGAAGAGTGTATCAGTTAAGGATTTATGAAAAAGGGATTCTTAACAGTCAGCATGAAGAGTTAATGAAAGTGTGCCGTCATGGTAAAAGCAACCAACTGAAAATCATTGCGGAAGATTTACGAAATCGAGGTAACTATCGAGAGGCGGTATCCTATGCGTGGCAGGGGCTAGTGGTGAGGTTTAGCGTTAAGTGGTTACTATATACACTGTTATTGAGCTTTCGCGGTCTATTTGCCCCAAGAGTAAAGTTGATAGTCAAAGAAGATGGAGTCTAATGTGGAATCAGTTAAGGATATATTGTTTAACCCCCGACTTCTGGCGCCGAGTAAGCATATTTTATTGTTAAGTCATATGCGGGCGAATAGCACGTTGATTGGTCATCTTATTGGCTCTCATCGTGATGTTTCTGGTTATTATGAGATGCATATTGGTTACTATAGCTGGAAAAGTCTAATCAACCAAAAGTTGCATTTTCATCAGGGGGATCCTGAGGAGCCTGTTACTAAATATTACTTTGATAAAATCCTACACAGCGAGCATTATGTCAGTGCTGATGTGTTGTTACGCGAAAATGTGGTCACTCTCGTGTGTTTGCGGGAGCCCCTTCAGACAATCAATAGCATTGTAAAACTCTATAGTAAAAAACATCCAGGTGATAGTTTTACCCAACCAGAATTTGCTGCGCGTTACTATATTGAACGAGTAAATATGATTGTTGAAACGGTGGAGGAACTGGTAAAAAACAAACAACGTTACTATTTCTATGACGCAAGTAATATTATTGATAATACACAGGATGTACTTAATGATATTCAAACGTTTAGCGGGTTAAAGACACCGTTTTCGACAAGTTATAGAAAGTTTGATAAAACGGGTGAACGTTATTATGGGGATTCATCAGAGTATATTCATTCGGGTGTTGTCGTTAAAAAGCCAGCCGAGACATTAGCACTGGATGTTGATGTTGATCTTTTAGAACAATGTGAAAAAGTATATCGTCAAAGCCGTGATTATCTGCTCGAACATACTTGGTCTGCCTGTGTACATGAAGCCGTTTAATTTAGTCTTAAGTACTTTATTAATTTACTTTTAAATAAAAATGAATAAAGGCCTTCCGTTAACAACGTTAGGCCTTTATTTTCCTTTACATTATGGTTTGAAGCATCCGCGGTCATCATAGATAGCACCGACATAGGCTTGACCTGGTTTGACAGCGTTGTTGCAAAAATCCATACTGGACTCAGTCACCGCTGATGCATTAAGCGTTGCATTGAGTAATGCTTCAGGCTGTTTGATCCTAAAGTTTCCTTTATTAGGCTCTTCGAAGATAGTTTTTAGTGATAGCTCGCTGGAAAACAAAGAGTTATTGTACACATAATTATTGGTTCTGTTGGACTTGGCTCTATCTCTGTCCATGATTCTACCATTGAGTATATTATTAAAAATATCAGCCTTAGATTCTTTAAACCGATTATCAATGCCAAGCGTGTTGAATAGGATATTGTTATTGATGACGACATCTTGCGAACGTTGGCTGTAGATACCTACATCATTACAATGAAGGATAATATTATTTTTCATTACAGCATCGGCGACTTCGTAGTCTGCACTTCCACGTCTATCTTGTTTATCCATACCACCGCCACCAAAAGATAGCCCCACTTGACTTCCAGGATACTGTTCTGTTTTGCTATTACAAATGATGAGGTTTTGCTCCATCACTCCGCCACGGATCCCCCCTTTCATAAAAGCACCATAACTGATTTTATTTCCATCTAGTTTGATGAAGTCATGGATTAAGTTCTTCCTGATCTGCCAATTATTGCCATGGTCAAGGTTGATAGGAGTCACTGAATGATTAGTCTGTCGTGGCGCGTTCATACCGAAAATATTGCTTTCGATAATGCCATCGTCGGGATAAACCATATTAGATTCATTGATTTTGATTGCCGCATTGAAATCATAGAACGTGTTGTTGCGGATAACCGTGTTTTTTGCTGCGCCAACAATATGTAAGGCATGCTCGCATCGTGAGTGGTTTTTGCATTGACCAATGAAATTGATACCTTCAATTTGCCAGTTGGGTTGGTCAATGACAAAACCTTCTACGGAATCAAGGTATAAATTTACTTGTCCTAATGTTTCGGCACGGATGACAACCGGTGCAAATGGTGAAGTTCTAGCTTTACTGATTGTGTAGCGCTTACTATCAAGAAGATAATGTCCATTTTTGATGACGATTTCATCCCCTTGGCGTGCATTTTTTACTGCGCTGATAAGGTCATCTTCGTTGTCGACGGAGATATAACGGCTGGTTTTGAAAAGCGGGTACTGTTGTTGCGGGCCTACCGTTGGCCAGTGCGTCGGTTGAAAATGTCCTTCGTAATAATCTGGTGTATCTTGCCGTTCAGCAAGTTCACTGAGATAGTCAGCAGATTCAGGCGAAAAAACACTAACTTTATCACTAACCATTGCGATGGCCTGATTCATTTGGCTTGGATGTAGAGATATTTGGTCAATAAAGAAAAAACCAGCTGTAAATAAGATAGCATTGGCGATTAAGCCACAAAAGATCAAATATACCTTAAGCATTTTTTTCATTTTGAGCGGTGTCCTTTTATTTTCAAAATCATATAGAAAGCTAAATACATCCCTTTTAAAAGTCATTTCATTGAAATGCTTAACATAATTATAGGTGCTGCTTGTATTTTTTTGCCAACTTGATTGGCTGAATTTAGTATCTTGTGCCATGATTATTTTGTTGCAGGATTTTATCATCACTAAGTTATGTTTAGGGTGTTCACGGAGGTAACTAAAGTGAGCCTATTGCTAGAGAAAATAACAACAAAAATTAATAAATACCGTTGTGACAAAACTTTACGACAAGTTGCAATGACGGTTCCAGCAAGTTACTCATCTCCTCACAATGTTGCTATTTTATCCATGGTTGGAAAACGGGTCGTTTATGATTACCTTGTTGCTGTAAAATCTTTTCTTTTATATGTTGGCGTGAAAGAGGTTCATGTGCTAAGTGATGGCACTTTGGATGTGGATGATATACGCGTTCTGAATCAGCATGTACCAGGTATTATTATTCATGATGCCGATGAGTTAGACATGTCTCACCTCCCTCGAGGAAACTGCTGGGAAAGGCTGGTTATGCTGCTTACTTTAGCAAAAGATCATTATGTTATTCAGCTTGATGCCGATATCGTTATTAATGGCGAAATGGGCGAAGTTTCAAAAGCGATTGCTTCCAATCATGGTTTTATTTTAGGTAACGAAAAGTGGAAAAAACCTGTATCCATGAAGGAGATGGCAAATATTGCCAAAGAATGGGGGTCTTGTCATATTCAGGGTTACTCGGAACAGTATTTTGACCGCCTTCCTTTGTTTAGTGAAAGCGATTGTCAATATTTCCGTGGTTGTGCGGCTTTCGTAGGTTTGCCTGCTTCTGAGCATTATCTATCAATACTTCGCCAGTTTTCAGCCCAGATGGAGGCTGAGATCGGTGATAAATGGTATCTATGGGGAAGCGAGCAGGTATCGTCCAATGTGATATGTTCATTATCGCCTGGAATGTCGATGCTATCATGGCCAAAATATCAAACATATCAATTTCCGCTTTCCAATGAGCCTATCAAAAATGCGTCGTTAATACATTTTATGGGTACATATCGATACCATAAAAATATGTACAAAAAAATAGCGCAAGATGCAATATCCAGTATGGTGTAGGTGAAGCAATGCAGTTCACTGATAACGAAGGCTTGTTTCATAGTGCAAAATGGGCTTTGATTGCTAATTGGTACGGCCGCCTGATTGGTATTGTTAATACACTGGTTTTGTTGAAGCTGCTGACACCAGCAGACTTTGGTGTGGCGGCATTGTCGACTTTTTTTGTCTCAATGTTTGTCGCTTTTTCTCATGTCGGCGTGGCTCATTTTGTCATCTCTTCAGATGATATGACTGAACAAGAATTAGATAGTATCTGGACATTGGGGCTAGTAACCAAATCAATTACCGCCTTGTGTCTGTATTTTTCTGCTGAGTGGATAGCCCAATATGTAAATAATCCTGCGATGTCAGGAGTGATTCAAGTTGTTGCTATCATTCCGTTTTTGTCCGGGCTAAGAAATGTGGCACTGGATCAGGCGGAAAAGCACTATAAGTTCAAGCTCATTATCGCAACCACAATGGTTGCGAGAACTGCAGGTGCCATTATATCAATTATTCTAGCGATATATCTGCAGTCATACTGGGCTTTGATCATCGGTGTCATCGCCTCGGCGACAGTTGAGACGATTGCCGGTTATGTTTTTTTTCCACGAGTTCCCAGGTTGTCGTGCAAGTATTGGCGTCAGCAGTGGGGCTTTTCCAAGTGGTTATACATCGGGTCTATCGTAGGTTATCTTCGCTCTCGCATTGATGTGATGCTACTGGGCAATATCTCTGATGCGAGAGGGGTTGGTTTATATAGTATTTCGACGGAATTTTCCTGGTTGCCTTTCAATGAACTGATAGTCCCGATTAATCGAGGTTTTTTTTCTGTAGCATCGAGGAACAAAAACGACAGTTCCGAATTTTATAATCGCCTTATTCAGCAGTTGACCTTGAATATGTTGATCGTTATTCCATGTGCCTTTGGCATGATGGCGATTTCAGCTCCTTTTACAGAGGTCATTCTGGGCGATGAGTGGCTTGACGCAACCGCTCTTATTTATACCTTGTCCCCCTTAATGATTGTGATGTCTGTATATGGTGTATTGAGTACCGTATTGACCATAAAGAAAAAAATGAAATTAATCATATCCTCGGATATATTGTTTTTTTCCGGCATTGTTACTTTTTTCTTGTCATACCAAGAAGCGGGAATTCATTTCTTGGCTCAAGGAAGGTTATGGATTGGATTGCTATTTTTTTCGTGGCTTGTTTTAATATTTATATTTGTAGTAAAGATGAAAGCCAGCGACATGGTTTTGTTATTTATCCCGCCATTGGCTGCTAGTCTCGTGATGTATATCTTTATTTTATGGCTAATAGGTTTATTTAATTCGAGTGTCATTCAGCTTGTTATTGGTATACCTATTGGAATTATCATTTACACAACACTTTATTTGTTATCCTCATATCAGTGCAGAGCTTTCTATCCATATCATTGGAAGTGTTGTGACTTTGTATTAAATAAAATGAGAAAGCGTCATGCTTATGAAGGAGGCACTTGATGGAATCATTACTTTTTTTACTTAGTTTGATTGCATTGGTCGTCTATACAAAAATGTCCATCGATGAGGATGATAAGGATTCTCAATGAGAGATATAGCATTTGTATTTTTGTTTGCATTTTTAGTGATATTTGCATTCAAGCGATCTTATATTTCAGTATCTTTATGGCTGTGGACAGGATTGTTTGTACCGGCATATTGGCTATATAGTTTTGCTCATAGCATTAGTTTTCAAACCATTATGGTTGTTATAACTGTAATTGTTTACATATTCGATAGGAATAAGAGTAAGTCTGGTTTTAACTTTCTATTCTTCCTTGTGATACTGATCTATATGCACTTTACGCTAACGACATATTACGCTATTGGCCCGGAAGAGAAAGTGTGGTTGGAGTGGGAAAAATTCTCAAAAATCATGCTGTTAACTCTATTTCTCACCTTGATAATCCGTAAGAAAGTTCATTTTACCTATATTCTGATGGTATTTGTTTTGTCATTAGGAATCATGGGGGCTATTGAGGGGCTGAAATTTATTGCATCCGGTGGTTCCCACCATATCAAAGGGCCAGACAACAATATTCTCTCGGATAATAACCACTTTGCGCTAGCTCTTGATATGGTGTTGCCATTAAATGTTTATCTTCTGGCTGAATATAGAAACTCGAAAATCAGACCATTTCTTTTAATCACTCTGGTGCTCAGCATATTGGCCGTTTTGGGTACAGCATCAAGAGGGGGGTTTATAGGTTTAGTCTGTGTGGCACTGTATTTCTTTATTACCACAAAACGTAAAACAGTGACAATTATTGGGTTCCTTATCGTTGCAGGATTAGCCTCGTTAATTCTGACAGAGAAGTGGTATACCCGCATGGATACTATCGATACTGCGAACGAAGACGGTTCATTCATGATCCGGGTGAAATCTTGGAAGATGTATACACTGATGGCGATGGAAAGACCGGTGTTGGGGGCGGGCTTTCGGTCGGTCGAAGTAGGTTATGTTTGGCGTTCTCTCATTCCTGATTTTTATAAACTGTCATTTGTTGAATCACCTGAGCCAACCGAAAAGGCTTGGGCTGCGCACAGTATTTATTTTCAAACGCTAGGTGATCATGGTTTTGTCGGGTTAGGACTTTTAGTGTCAATTCTGGTTACGGCCTTTTTGACGCTAATGAATATAATGCGCAAGGTGAAAGATATCGAACGATTACAGTGGCAGTACCAATTGGCCAAAATGTTTAAAGTTTCTTTAGTTGCTTTTTCAGTGGCCGGTGCTGCACTTTCTTTACCTTATGCGGAAATATTTTGGGCACTCATTGCGATAATCATCTCTCTTGATATTTCATGTCGGCAAAGTCTTGCCGAAATTAAGAAAGAGGAGACAGCTAAACGTAAACAGCAGCGTATAAAGAGAAGACATGCATAGATAAGTTATATGTAATTAGCCGATGTTAGTCACATTGTCTGTTCAATGTGTCATAAAGATTAAGGACCTATAATGATAGTGAGATCACGTTCGCCGCTCCGTTTAGGGTTGGCGGGGGGAGGTACTGACCTTTCACCTTATTGCGATAAATATGGTGGGTGCATCTTAAATGCCACAATAGATATGTATGCGCACTGTACAATTGAAATGGACACTTCAAAATCGGGTGTTAGTTTTTATGCGCAGGATTTGGACGAACAATATCATTCCAATTTAACGGGTCTCTTGCCATTAGATGATAGTTTGGTACTGCATAAGGCAGTATATAACCGAGTGATCGCCGATTATAACAATGGCAATCCGCTCTCTGTAACGGTTTATACCCATTGTGATGCTCCTCCTGGAAGTGGTCTGGGCTCATCTTCGACCATGGTCGTGGCGATGATTAGTGCTTATCAGAAACTCTTGAATTTACCCTTGGGTGAATATGATATCGCACGATTAGCATATGATATTGAACGCAACGATTGTCAGTTATCCGGTGGTAAGCAAGATCAGTACGCGACCACCTTTGGTGGATTCAATTTCATGGAGTTTTACGACGAAAATCGTGTGCTGGTTAATCCGCTGCGGATACGTCGCTCTATTATCAATGAGTTGGAATCGCAGCTGATTCTCTATTTTACCGGTGTCTCTCGCTCATCGGCCAAGATTATTGATGATCAGGTAAAAAATACCAATGACAATACGGAGAAACCCCTCCAGGCGATGCATGAAGTCAAACAATTGGCTTTTGAGATGAAAGAGCGACTGCTCCACTCAGATGTATCGGGAATGTCTCAACTGTTTTATGATTCCTGGTTGGCCAAAAAAGCCACATCACCGTCCATTTCCACCCCTTTGATTGAGCAGATAGAAGATCGTGCCATGAGTGCCGGTGCGAAGTCGCTCAAAATTTCAGGGGCAGGAGGCGGTGGTTTCATGATGATATTTGTTGACCCGTTGAAACGAATAGCGGTTGAGTCTGCACTGGCTGATCTTGAAGGTGAAATTCATTCATTCAACTTTACTCAAGAAGGGACACAATCATGGAAGGTATGATGTATTTTCGTAACAGCATTAGCCAATCTATCGCGGTTAAGCAGAATTTATTAGATTCACCTGACGTCATGGCGACTATTGCCGAGGTTGCTGACCTTTGCTTGGCGGCCTATCAGCGTGGTAACAAAATTATCTTGGCCGGAAATGGTGGCAGTGCGGCTGATGCACAGCATATAGCGGCTGAATTTGTTAGCCGGTTCCATTTTGATCGACCGGGGTTGCCATCTCTGGCACTTACCACTGACACTTCTATCCTCACGGCAGTGGGAAATGATTATGGGTTTGATAAGTTATTTGAACGCCAGTTACAGGCAAATGGCCAGCCGGGAGACATTTTTATCGGTATTACAACCTCGGGTAATTCGGCCAATGTTATCAAGGCGATGAATCATGCCCGTGAGCACGGTATTACTGCAGTCGGTTTAGCCGGTCAAGGCGGAGAAATACAGTATTGTAGCGATCTTTGTATTGCGGTGCCCTCAACAGATACCGCAAGGATCCAAGAATCGCATATTCTCATTGGCCACATGATTTGTGGTTATGTCGAGAAGGAGTTTTTCCATGGACACTGACGGTGAAGTTGTTGCTGTAGTTTTGTGTGGTGGTCTTGGTACCCGGCTTGGTGCGATGACACAAACGCAGCCCAAGCCGATGATCAATGTTGCCGGGCGTCCTTTTATTGAAAGGGTGTTGGATAACCTGGTGGAGCAGGAGGTCTCTAAAATCGTCCTGGCTGTTTCATATCTGCGGGAGGTGATACAGGGGCATTTTGGCTCTTCGTATCGGGGCATTCCCATTGAGTACAGCGTGGAAGATCAGCCGTTGGGAACCGGTGGGGCCATTGTTAATGCGGTCAGGCAGCTCAGTCTGGAACAAAGCCATTTGCTGGTTGTTAATGGTGATAGCTATTGTGAGTTTGACTTAAACAGTATGGTTAAGCAGTTACCCGACACCGACATTGTTATGGTAACCAAGTATTTGCACGATACCGGGCGTTACGGCAGTGCGCAAATTGACCCCGAAGGAACTATCACAGGTTTTGTTGAAAAAAAACAGAGCCGTTCAGGGTATATCAATGCTGGGATTTATTTGCTTAATGCTTCATTGCTTGCTGCCTGTAGTTTGGAAAAATTCTCTTTTGAAGTGACTTTTCTTGAAGAGGCCGCTAGCCGTAACATAAATATCATCGCTCACATATCAGACAGTTACTTTATTGATATTGGTGTGGTTGACGATTACATGTTGGCCAATGAGTATTTTAAGCAACACGACTCAATAGCACATTAGCCTGGAGCTGTGATTAATGGTAACCCGATAATGCATACATTTTTATAAAGCCGACTGTTTGTCGGCTTTATATTTTGCCAGGTTAATCGAAATGACTATACACCGTACTGGTACAACTTTGTATATTCTCCCACCATCGCCGTTTCGCTGAAGCTCTGTTCTATTCTTGACCGAGCGGCGTCTCCCATGGTGGTTAATTGAGTTCGGTGGTGATAGAACTGCAGTAAGGCAGCTGTTAATGCTTGGTGATTTTGCGAAGGAACCGTGACACCGGTGCAGCCTTCAACGATCACTTCACTAATACCCCCGACCTTGGTCACTATATGCGGGATACCCATTGACATTGATTCGAGTAGAGTAAGGGGGATCCCCTCTGCAATCGATGATAAGACAAAGGTATCAAAATGGCCATAATATTGGCGTACATCGGCTTGGCTGCCTGCAAAAGTGATGTGACATTCAGCCTCATAGCGAGAGGCTAGTTGCTGGAGTTGTTGACGTTGGTCACCATCACCAACCAGGACTAATTGCGTGTTGGTCGAGAAGTCAGGATCTTGTCGGCATGCGGCTTGATAGGCACTGATGAGCATTTGTTGATTTTTAATACTCTGAAGTCTGGCGACATGGCCAAAGGTAAATACTGTGGGCGAGGCTGGTTTATCTACCGGCTTGAAGTAATGGGTGTTGATACCATTACGGATCAATTTAAGCTTCTTGGGTGCAATCCCAACATCATGGGCCAGCCATTGATATAAGTCGTCTGATACAGCCACAATCTGATGGATAAATGCAGCGCAAATCTTGCGTAAATATCGGTATTTTTTTACTGCCCCGTTGGGATCGTAGCTGTCTCTGCCATGCTCTGCATGAACGCGTACCGGGACACGAGCAAGAGCCGCTACACATTGGTATTCAATAGTTGCCAGATTGTAGGTTTGAACCACATCCGGCTGTAACTGTCGTAATTGGCGAAACAGGTCGAGATAGATACGCAGGCTATTCCCAGGAGGCTTGTTAAGCGCTATGGCGGTGATTTCAGGCTTGATCTGCTCGATAATACTCCCAACCGTGGTGAGGCTGATAATGGTGTGACGATATCCATTTCCCATCTGGTTTATACAGTTAACAATCAGTTTTTCCAAACCACCAATATGGAACCCATGAACAATGTGAACAATATGAGTAACTGACTGGGACATTCTTTGCTCCACGCTGATTGTTTGCGAATTGATAATGAAGAGAAGCCAACAGGCATAACGGTCTATATCGGTTTTGTTGTCAGTTGCTTTTCAGTGCTTATCTGAGTGAACAACTGGATAATTTTCTCTCCATTGCCCTGCCAAGTTAATTGCTTTTCATCAATGGTTTGGCTTGCGTTACATTGCAGACGTTGACGTAATGCCGTGTCATGAATAAGTCGCTCTATCGCATGCAGCATGTTATCCATGTCACCATTTTGGAACAGCAGGGCATTGTGCTGATCATTGACTAACTCTTTTATATTGGGTGCATTAGGTGCCACTATAGCCTTACCAGAAGCTAAATATTCGATCAGTTTGAGCGGGGAGCACCACGGGGTAACGGCGGGCTGGAGAGCAATATCAATTTGTGCTAGCCAGCACGGCATTTTTTCGCGGGGGATCAGCCCCGTGATATGGGTTTGAGCGGTTATTTTCAGCTGTTTCGCCGTTGCCCTAAGCTCATCGAGCACCGGGCCATCGCCAATAATAAGGAGGTGGATATCGGGATCATTGAGACTGGCGATCCTTGCCATGACTTTGTCTAGCTGATGCCATTCTCGGCAAAAGCCCACGAAACCAAGGACTGTTTTACCTCGAAATTGTGCCATACGCTCAGGTTGTGTGTGAGTGTTGAAATGTGCCGGGTCGATTCCGTTAGGGATAACCGTGACTTGTTCAGTGCTCACGCCGGCCTCATAGATGAACTCGGCCAATACATGGCTGACCGGCAAGACATGGTCGGCATTACGCCAAGTGTAATATTCCGACCACTTGGCCAGCATTGGTAAATGAATACCGGTATAGTCATGGCGCTCTTGATAGAGTGGTGAATTAACCTCGAGTAATAGCGGCAGGGTAAAAAGTTTCTTTGCCCAAATGCCGGAAGGCAAAAAAAGATTATAACGTTCGTAGATGGCATCGGGTTGATGTTTTTTGATCGCGCGCGCGAGTAACAGAAAATCGTAGAAACAATAACCAAACTCCATCAGCTCGGCAATTGCACCGGGTAGCCGCTGCCTTAGTGTTGATACCCAGCCACCATTATCTCCGAATTCTGTCTGTTCACTGATCTTGGGAGCCACAACAATCACCTCATGCCCCTGTGCTTTGAGTACATTAATGATTGCTTCAATGTGGACGAACTGACCGTCACGTGATGCTACACGGTGATGGTAAAGAATTTTCATAGCTGTGTTTCCTTGTCTTCGTGAACAGTGGCTCCCTGCGTCGGTTTAGATGTCGCTGGGCAAGGTGAAGTCAAACGGGTGAACAGTTGATAGAGCAGGTGTGATGTTTCATCCCAGGAGAATTGCTCTGCATAAAACCGGGTCGACTGCCTGCTTGGCAAATTGGCAAGGAGTTCCGTGATGCCGCGGGCTATATCCTTGCGGTTTCGTTCGACTAACAGCCCTGCATTTGGGGTTTGAACGACTTCCGGCGTTCCCCATATATTGGTTGCCACAACAGGTGTGCCGCAGGACATAGATTCCAGCAGCACATTCGCCCAGCCTTCACGATCAGACGCTAAGACGGAGAGATCGCATGCACCAAAATAGTCGGCTAATTCCGGCTGGCTTAAAGCGCCCAGAAATGTCACCCGGTTGCTCAACCGCAATTTGTTAGCCAATTGTTTGAGGTTATTATGTTCGGGCCCTGTTCCGGCAATGAGCAGGCGGGCTGTGGGGTGCGACTGCATTGCCTCGATAACCAGGTGATGTCCCTTTCGTTTGATTAACAAGCCGACAGAAATAAAGATGGGCCCTTCGCATGGTAGTCCCAATTTTTCTCTGAGCGCGTGTTGTTTCTCTTGATTCGCAAAGCGGAACACATTCAAGTCAACACCGTTTCGTGCTGTGGAGGTTTTTGCAGGTTCCGCCCCGTGCATAATCATGGTTTGGCGAAGGGCTTCACAGACAGCTAGGTTATGGCTGCTGCGTTGTAACACATGCTTGATTTGGCGTAATGGACCAGGGAATTGAGGGATCAGGTTAATGTCTGTACCACGCGCGGTAACCGTAAAGGGTTTATTGATCTGTTCAGCGACATTGGCGATAGCAACACCATCGGGAAAAAAATAGTGGCCATCAATCAAGTCAAACTCCAGCCCTTGTTGGAGCAGGGTACTGATTTGTTTCTTCAGGCACCTTGTCAAGGTATGGGGGGTCAATTGCATCCCCACTTTGGGGACAACCACATAGCGTGGATGGTAGACAGTGATGCCGTAACGTTGTTCAACCCTGGGCACGGATGCATATTGACTATACTGGCCAAAAACGCCATGGCGAAAGGGAAACCAGGGGACCGGGGCAATAACGGTACATTCGACATCTGGATAGTGTTGGCGAAGATGCCTTAGCCTGTTTTCGACAAATACCCCATGTTTGGGATCAGTAGCGTTGGGATATAGGGTGGTGATGGTTAGTAGTTTCATGTTATTGCCTCACCATAAATTGCGAAAACATTAATAGACACCAGAGCGAAGCACCATGATCACGGTAACCGTGCTGATGATCGTGAACCATTTTTTTAAGCCAGTCGACATTGAAAAAACCACTGTCAAACATTGATTCAGACAGAACATGCTTGTGCAGGTTAGGCTGCAAACTGGTTCTGAACCAGTGCGAGATGGGCATACTAAATCCCATTTTCGGACGATAGAGGATGTCATTACTGACGTGGGATTCGAGAGATTTTTTGAACGCGTATTTACCTTCGTTCCGCCTGATATTATCTCTGCTATCAATACAAAACGCCCACTCAACAAATTCATGGTCGAGCAATGGGGCCCTGACTTCGAGTGAGTTTGCCATGCTAGCGCGATCAACTTTGGTGAGAATATCACCTGGTAGCCATGTCTTTATATCAAGGTATTGGATTTGTTTGAGTGGGTCATCAGAGGGAAGGTGACGCGCATGCTGGTGAAGGATCTCGATGCCGTTATAGCCATTGAGCTGATGACGGTATTGCTGGCTGAATAAGTTTTGCCGCTCATCAGTACGTAGTTTAGAGACAGAGTTGGCGTAGCCTTCTACCATATCCATAGCTAGAGATTGAAAGGTGGTTTTTGCCCTAAAATGACGGGGAGCCCAATCAGCTTTGGGGTATAGGTGTCCGAGAGAGCCGAACAACGGCTTACGGATTTTATGGGGGATTGCGCTACGCAACTTTTCTTCGGCCAGATGCATGCGATGGCGGCGGTAACCCCCAAAGATTTCGTCACCACCATCGCCGGAAAGCGCCACTTTGACGCGTTGACTGGCTAATTGGCAAACCCTGAAGGTTGGTAGGGCTGAGCTATCGGCATAAGGCTCATCATAAATATCACAAAGCTGATCAATCAGACTGATATCGTGCGGGCTGACAATCTGTTGTAAATGTTGTGTTTGATAGCGCTCGGCAATCTGGCGGGCATAATCGCTTTCGTCGTAGTCTTGCTCGTCAAAACCGATAGCACATGTATTTACAGGGGTATTTTGAAGCTCAGCCATCAGCGAGACGATAGCACTGGAGTCAACCCCGCCAGAGAGGAATGCCCCGAGCGGGACATCGGCGATTAGCCGGATATCAATGGCTTCTTTGAGTTTATCAATCAATGTCTGCTGGGTTTCTTTCCAGCTCAGGGTTTGTTGCGGCGCTTGTAAATCCCAGTACTGGCGAGGACTCACCCGGCTGCCCGGCTCGAGGGTGAGGTAGGAGCCGGGTTGAAGTTTGAAGATCTGTTTGTAGGCACTGAACGGGTCTGGAATATAACCGTACATGAAAAACTCTTCAGCCATCTCTGGACGGAGTTGTTTGTCAACATCGGGATGGGCCAGCAGTACTTTGAGTTCAGAGGCAAACAAGAACTGCCCCTGATGGGTAACGGTATAAAACAACGGTTTCTTGCCCAGTCGGTCACGGCCAATGAACAGTTTTCGCGTGTTGGTATCCCACAGTGCAAATGCAAACATGCCACGAAAGCGTTGAATGCATTCTTCCCCCCACGCCTCCCAGGCATGGACGATCACTTCGGTATCGCTAAGGGTACGGAACTGGTGTCCTAATGCCGTTAGCTCAGATGCCAGTTCACGGAAGTTATAGATTTCGCCATTGAAGACAACGACAATACTGTTATCTTCATTGAAGAGCGGCTGGTGGCCTCCGGCCAAATCGATGATAGATAATCGACGATGCGCTAATGCAGCATAGTCATCAAAATAATAGCCTTCGTCATCTGGCCCTCGGTGGCTTTGAAGCCGATTGATGCGTTTGATCAACGTTGGCTCAATGACATGAGGCTGATGCAGGTTAAACACACCGGAAATGCCACACATTTTAAACTCCCTGTTTTAGCTACTACCGTATGCTGTGTTTACGGCGTTATGGATTAGCGTTAGTTACTGCGAGCCATTTCCTCGCATGCTGTTCCGCGAGCTTGGCGTCAGGGCTCGCTATGGCGAATACATCAGCATGGCCTCGTTCGCCAATAATCAGTAATCCGGCTTTGACTAGTTTGATGGTGATTGGATCGTTACTACAAAACGTATTAATGCAGTACCAATAGACGATTTGTATCTCTGCGCCGGTCTTACTGATCAATGAAAGGCTGTTTGCCTGTGTTTGGGGGTCAAGCACTAAAGGCGCACTGTGATTAATGGACCAAACATCTTTGTCAAACAGTGCGTTTTCGCTACTGATAAGCTCCCCTTTTGGTTGCCAAAGGGAATAACGCGCCGTGTAGTAATAGGTGTCTGTGACAGGATTCGTCGCCAATAGTGTTTTTGATGCATGCGGGAAGGTGATCCCCCATGTTGTATCCTTGGCTGGGTGGCTGTCATCAATCATGGGAGGAGTGGCAAGAATATCCTCTTCTGATAGCGTGATGTTTTTTCCCCACAAAGCAAATGACAACAGAAGGACAGTGGTTAGCCCAACCGCTTTGGTTGCGGGGACATTAATAACGGGAATTGGCGCGGAACGTTTACCCGGAGTAGGCAAGGGGTCTGCGAAGCGGTTGGCCACCAGAAAGATACAGAAAATAATGATGCTGAAAAATACCCAGCCGTAAATAAGGTGATCGGCACCGGTGGCATGCGCCATATCCGTATAGTACCCGATCATAATAATCCCGGCGGCGCGGATACCATTAGCGATGATCGGAAAGATGAAAGAAAAGCCAATAAAGGCAAGGCGCTTCCACACTTTAGTAAACTGGAAATAGGCAAAGAGGCAACCTAACGCCAGGCTGGAGATAAGAAAGCGAATGCCGGAGCAGGCTTCAGCGACAAAGAAATGACCATTAGGAATTGTAATCGACAAGCCTTCATGAAGAGCTGGAATGTTTGCCAGCTGCAGGAAAAAGATCGCGAGGTTTGCAGTGATTTGTTGCAGCGGGGCTATCAGTTGTTCGCCAAACGGGATGCAAAAAACGAGATAGCAAATTGGGAACCACATGACTTTTGCACGGGGTGTTCCTAACATGGCCCAGAGTATCAGCTGGAAACTGGTGACAGCAGCGACATGCTCAAATAATGCAATGTCGGCGGCATACCCGATTAACCATAACAAATTGGGCAAAGGTAGCAAAAATATGGGCAGCCAGGCGATGCTTTGCGGCTGAGTCATAAATTGATGACGCTGCAGCCAGGCAATCCAAAGGCAGATAGGAATTATCAGGAATCCATGTTCATAGGTTTTTGATGCCCCCCAAATTGAAATCATATCTAAAAAAGCTTGATTATAGACTAGGCCCCAGCCGATGATAGGCAGTAGCATCAACATGATTTTATTCTGTCCCATTGCCGTCCTCGGTTTCATTCAGCATGGCTGATTTAGATAATTGAGTAACGGGCTCAGCTTAGCTTCCCAGCAGAAACGTCGCTCAATCCATTGACGCAGCTCTGATGCATCTACTGGCTTTTGTTCCAATTTGTTGATTAGCCAATCGGCAATTTCAGTGGGATTGTCCGAAACGACAAGATTACTCGATGGGCACTCATCCATACCTTCAATTGTTAATGACGAGACGATAATGGGTTTAGCCATCGCCATCGCTTCTAACATTTTATTCTGGACGCCACGGGCGATTTGCATTGGTGCAATTGCAGCTTTGGCGTGTTTTATGTAAGGACGGACATCCTCGACACGACCGGTGACGATGACACCGGGCTGAGTAGCCAGTGCCTGAACCTCCTGACCAGGGCTGCTCCCAACGAGATAGAGTTTGGCATTATGGTGGGCCTGATAAATTTGGGGCCATACATGCTGGACGAACCATTTAACTGCGTCTGCATTTGCCCAATAATCCATTGCGCCTGTAAACACAATATAGTTCTCCTCGGTGAGGGGATAAGGTTCTCCAAGGTGAATGGGGGCATTTGGCGAAAAAAAGTCGTTATCTAAGCCATTTTCCAATGGCAGGATTTTCCCTTGTATGCCCGGCTCTAGCATGGCTTTAAACGTCTCTGTTTCTGCTTGTGTGACGAAGCAGCTCACGGCGAAAGCTTGCGCAACCGCTTTTTCATAACTGGCCAAGGTTTTGTGCTCACGCTGATAAATCGCTTTCATTATCCCATGGCTTTTTTGCGCGTATTGGCGCCATTTATCCGAGTCGATATCGGCAAAGTGCATAACGGTATGCAACGGGTGGGGGGGAGCCATAACATATTGCGCCATACAGCCAGAATAAATAAAAGCTTTGTTAATACGATATTGTTCGACTGTCTTATTTACCCATTGCTGCATCGACCGACGCCGATAAAAAGGCAGGGTAATCGGATCACCGCTTATTAGGGCGGTTAACCCTTTTATCTTGCTATAAGATCTTGATATTGGGATAAGTGTATAGCTGGCGCAGAAACTAGCTACCTGCTGTTCATACCGTTCGTCGTACTTATCGTCGATAAAGCAGCCGAGGTGGATATCATAATACTGGCTGAGGAACTTCAATATATTGTATGTCGTGATTTTATCGCCCTTGTTAGGCGGGAATGGGATACGATGGCAAAGATACAGTAGTGGCTCTTTCATAAATCACCCTAAATATTTAGATAAAAAAGGCCCAACTTTCTGGCTCAGCCCCAAAGGGAGTTTTTGCCAAAGCTTAATAAAATACTTGTATTTAGGGTTATTGGGTGAAAGGTTGGGCAGGGATTTAGCTTTCACCAGGGCAACACGATAATGTAATGGGACTTCTGTCATGCCCCAATGCTTCTTGTATTTATAGGAGCCTGAGTCGAGTTTGCTGCGTCCAAAATCAAAATGGGTAAAGCCTTTTTGATGGGCAATATGCATAAGTTGAAAATACATAAAGTCGTTACTTTTCAGATCACGAGACTCATATTTACCGCCGCCATAGTAAGGAAGCACTTGATCCTTATAGTAAAAGCTCAGCACGCCAGACACTGGTTGCTGATCTTTATCTTGAATAATCAAGGTTTCGCAGCGATCCCCAAACTTGTCTTTCAGGGCCGTGAACAGTTTGCCTGAAAAAACAGGAGTACCTAAGTTGCGTACACTTTCGGCATATAGATTGAAGCATTCTTGCGGTTTATCGCTGTTATCCCACTGGAGTTGGTTTTTTTGTGAATGGCGTATTACCGCTCGCTGCTTACGTTTGACACCAGTAAGAATCGCATCAGGATCAGCCGGGATTGAACATTCAAAAGATGAATGATGGCAATGAGTTACCCAAGGCCCTTTTGTCTCTATAGGATTCTTATCTCTGAGCTCGACATAGTCAACATTGAGATGGCAGCCTAACTCATAAGCGGCTGCCTCAAGTTTTTCTCGTATTGAAGCGCTGTCCGATAGGGCACCACCATATACACAGAAAGGCGTTGATATTAAAGCATGGCCAAACAGCCAGCTTTTTTGCTCAAATAAAGGGAGAACACCAACTAATTTGGTGTCTTGCTCAGCCAGAAGATAATGATGTTTATGACCAAAAACAGAATTTATAACATCAAGCCAACCAGAAAGGTGAAAGAAGCTACCCTCTGGGTGGTGATCGACATATTTATCCCATAATTGGTGTTCGTTCGGTGTTAATTTCCGTACTGTCAGATTCTGCATTGCTTTCATGCCCGTGTAGTTGATAAACAGTGTTCATCGAATTCCATTTAAAATCTTGCAATAAGCGATTGAGCCGTTGTTCCATTCGGTTGAGGTTTAGATAGTGCCGAAACCGAGACTTTTGTGAAATATTGGTAACCTTGGGCTGGCCGGGATCGATTTCCCAGGGATGAAAGTAGAAACTATAAGGTTGACCAGTCTGCTGCTGGAATGAACGGATAAGGTAGCGACTTAACGTATAGGGGTAAAAGCGGAAATAACCGCCTCCGCCAATTGGAATATTTTTGCCGAACTTAGTCAGTGTTGGGATCGGAATTTCCGTGATACCTTCGGGACGTTGATATTTGAAGCGCGGCCAGTCAGGTACACCATAGTGATCATGTTTAACGGGGTAAGTACTGCTCGAATAGACAAAGCCTAACTGTTGCAGTACTTCGAATGCCCAAGGGTTGGAATGGTCAATGGAAAAACTAGGAGCTCGATAGCCATAAACCGGCTTGCCGGTCAGCGCCTCTAAAATGTTTTTGGACCGTGCAACGTCTATATGAAAGGCATCCTGGCTCTGTGTATTGGCAGGCTGGTGGGCAAAACCATGGCTGGCAATTTCATGGCCTTCCGCAGCAATAGCCCTGATCAACTGTGGGCAGTTCTCTGCCACCCAGCCCAGGACGAAAAAAGTGGCTTTTACGTTATGGTTATCGAGGATCTGTAATATACGTTGTGTGCTGGCCTCAACGCGGAGGGGGTATTTTCCACCCCATTGATCGCGTGTAATCACAGATGAAAGCGCGGCAACATGGAAATAGTCTTCGACATCTATCGTCATGGCATTTGTAATAGCTTTTTGTGGAGAGTTAGACAAATCTGCCATAATCAACGTCCCTTACCAAAAATGACAATCTCAGAAGTCCTGATAAGAATGAGAATGTCTAGCATTAAACTGCGGTGTTTGATGTAATAAAGATCAAATTTTAACTTCTCTCTCGCATCATTGAGGCCATCACCATAGGGGTACTTGAGTTGTGCCCAGCCGGTAAGTCCTGGCTTTACATTATGGCGGTGAGAATAGTAAGGAATCGTATCTTCAAACTGCTTAGTGAATTGCGGCCTTTCTGGTCGTGGACCAACAAAGCACATATTGCCGCTAAATACATTAAATAACTGTGGCAGTTCATCGATACGGTATTTTCTAATTATCCGCCCAACACGGGTAATTCTATTGTCAGACTTTCCAGACATTTGTTCACCATTCTTTTCCGCATCAATGACCATGCTGCGAAATTTGCAAATGGAGAATATTTTCCCTTTAAGTCCAACTCGTTTCTGAGTGTAAAAAACGGGAGCGGTAAGGCCATCCTCCAATTTAATGCAAATTATAGTGATTATTATTAACGGCCAAGTGACCGACAAAATGAGCAAACCGATAATGGTATTGAACAGCCAATTTAAGAAGCTAGTGATCAAATTATCACTGCTTTTGTCATTGTAAAGAATAAACGATGGATAGATGTGATTGACAGCAATTTGCCCAGTTTCACGTTCAATAAAATCAATGACATCGGTAATTTGAATGTCATGCAGTTTGCAGTAGAAAAGACTATCGCTGGGGAGGTTATTGCGACGTTCATCTAAAGCAATTACGACTTCATCTATATTTTGCTCTATGATGTATTTTTCTAAAGGCACGGATAGTTCAATTTGCTTTATATTACCTTCGTCAACGACTTCATCTCCTGGAAATTTTATATAACCAACAATTTCGAAGTTCACACGGTCCGTTGCACGGCGCATGGTACTATTGATTAACTTGGCGCGGTTGCCATGACCAAGTAGTAAGACTCGTCTTTTACCCATCTGCTCATACTTACAGCTTATTGCGATAAAACGCGTCACGATTAGGGCAGACAATGCTGCTATATATAATGTTTCTCTAGTTTGACTGAACAAATACTCTGAAGAAGAGATAAGTGATAGTGAAAAGGAGAAGAAATACGCTAGAAAAAGAGCAACAGATAGTCTGACTACGATGCCGTTGAAGCTTTCTCTTATTTTTTCATTATATAGTCCTACAGCAAGTATGGTTAACTGGGTAGGTATAGTGAAAAATATAAACTGTGTCGATATTACCAGATATTTCACGATGTCTTGATTGTTAGGCGAACTAGATGTGTTATGTATATTGATAAAGTAAAATACGAGACTTAATACCACTAAATCTGCAAAAATTAATGTTGCATTACTTATATTTAGATCGTGAAATTTTGATTTTCTCATAATCATTACAGATCTCATCCACTGCTATGGGTGTAAAATATATGTCAGATTTGTTTAAGATTGTAGCTTAAAAAAATCATGGTGAAAAAAATTGCGGAACAAAAAATTGGTATATAGTTATGTATGTATAAGTTATGTGGTGCCGTGTAATGCATCGATTGGTAAGGTCGGAAGGGATACTGAGTATGAACAAATGTGGATTGGTTAAATCGCGTTTTCTTGTTTGTGTAGCTTTATTATCAGGGAGCTTGATAGGATGTTCATCGAGCAATCTATCATCATTGCCAGCAGCAACAACACATGCATCTTTGACTAAAAACATCAATGATTATAACTACTTAATTGGTCCAGGAGATGACCTGACAGTATTCGTTTGGGGGAATTCTGAAATAACAGGTAGCTATACAGTACGTCCGGATGGAATGATTTCAACATCTTTGGTCGAAGATATTCAGGCATCTGGTCGGACGCCTACTGATTTAGCACGAAGTATAGAAGCGCATTTGGCTGAGTACATACGCGATCCTATAGTGACGGTTATGGTTGCCGACTTTGTTGGGCCATACAGCGAACAGGTACGAATTATTGGTGAAGCATCACAGCCACAAGCAATCAGCTATCGTGAGAATATGACCTTGCTTGATGTGATGGTGGCAGTCGGTGGATTAACGGAATATGCAGACGGTAATGATGCTAGGCTAATTCGAGTAGTAAACAGTCAACAAAAAGAATATTTATTAAAAATTGGTGACTTAGTCAGAGACGGAGATATCCGAGCTAATGTCGATATTTTGCCGGGTGATATCATTATTATTCCGGAGTCTTGGTTCTAACATAGGTGTTTTATGAAGGAGCAACTCGAATTATTGCAGCAGTACCTTCAAGGTATTTGGTTTAAACGTTATTTGGTAATAATGTCGATGTGGATCCTGTGCCTGGTTGGCTGGACCGCAATCACATTATTACCGAACGAATATACGTCTGAAGCTCGCGTATACGCAGATACACGAACAATTCTAAAACCGTTATTAAGAGGTATTGCAATCAATAATGATCCAACTAAAGAGCTACAACTGATGGTAAAGACTTTGCTGAGTCGTAGAAACCTTGAAACGATAGCCAGGTATACTGAGGCTGATCTCAAGGTTGATACGACCAGTGAATATGACGACTTGCTTGACGATCTAAAAACGAATATCACTATTCGTTCAGCAGGTGAGGAAAATTTATTTACTATTAGCTACTTCGGTACTGATCCGAAATATGTCAAGGATGTAGTTCAAGCTGCACTTGATGTATTTGTTGAAAATGCCGTCGGACACAAAAAAGAAGATACTAAAAATGCCAATGAATTCTTGGCCTCGCAGCTTGCAGTTTACGAGGAACGCCTGCTGAAGTCGGAAAGCGAGCTTGCTGAGTTTAAGCGCTTGAACTCTGGTTATGTCAGTGGCTCTGAGCAGAGTTATTCACTGAAGTCAGAAAGTCTTAAGTATGAGATTGAAGAAACGCGCTTACAGCGTAAGGAGGCACTGTCAGCTTTGGCGTCGGCCAGGCGGCAGCTCAAAGATGAGGCAAGATTGAATTATACCCAGCTATCATCGATAAAAACCGAGTTCGATATTCGACTTGAAACGTTACAAGCTAGGTTGGATCAATTGCTGTTTCGTTTTACAGACAAACACCCTGATGTCAAGGAAACTCGGCGGCAAATCGATACCCTTATGGAACAGCGTACATCCTTGATCAGTGGTGGTCGGGTATCACAACCGGATACGCCGATGCTGCAAGAAATGAAAATGAACATTAGCCATATTGAAAACAAGGTGGCTTCATTGACTGCCCGCGAGGCGATATTAGCTGATAAGTTGCAGGAGGTTAACAGCAAGCTTTTGAATTTGCCGAAAATAGAAGCACAATTGACCAGTTTAATGCGAAATTATGAAGTAACGAAAGAGCAATATCACCAGCTACTAGAAAGACGAGAATCTGCGCTGATATCACAAGATGTAGATGCCAAGTCAGATCAAATTTCGTTCAAAATTATTGATCCGCCATTGCTACCTCGACTACCTTCTGGTCCGAATCGACCATTGTTATTGTCAATGGTACTGATTTTATCAGCTGGTGTCGGTGTATCGCTCGCGTTTGCTATTAGCCAAGTATGGCCAGTTGTTTACTCCTCCAATCAGTTAGTGAGGCAAATTGAGATGCCAGTTTACGGAGAAGTAACGACTATCGGGTTATCTGGGTCTAACGATTACATGCGTAGTCAGATTACCAATGTTGTGTTTCACGGCCTATTAATTCTAATTTTATTTATTGTATTTTACATCATTAATAGTCTGTCAGTTATCCAGTTCCTATTACTGAAATTGAAGGAGCTATTATGAGTATTATCGAGAACGCATTCGAGAAAGATGGTACAAACACAACGGGTAAAAAAGTGGGCAAAAAGCCCGTTAACCGACAGCAATCGAGGTCGCATAACGAAAGCTCTTTATCGGATAAGTTAGCTAGTTACCAAGATCGATTAGCTCAAAAGGCAAAAGTGGTTGAAAGAAAGCAAGCACATATTGTTCCAGAGCATCGAGAGCCTTTGAAGGTAGAAAATCCAGATATAACGTTAGAGCAGCCGGAGAAAATTAGTTCAACAGAACAAGCGAATGTTCATGAAACAGCGGTTGATGAAGTAGCAAACCACCCCAATGAAACAGGTAAAACGACTCTTTCGTCTGTTTTCAATCGTGGTGTTTCGCTATTGAAACGATCAAAGCCTCAGCAAGCTGAATCGCTAAAAACGAGTCATGGTAACAAAAGGAATACCCCTAGCTCGCCGCATCATGTACGTGGAGATAAGCACGTATCAGACGGTATGATGTTTATTGACTTAGAATTGTTCAAAAATAAAGGTATGGTTTCTCATGAAGATGACTTAGCGAATCCTGTTATTACCTATGAATATCGTTTAATTAAACAGAAAATTTTGAACAATATACAGCAGTTGTCTCAGGATAAATCACCAAACTCTAACCTGCTGATGGTGACCAGTGTCAATCCTTCTGAAGGGAAGACATTTTGTGCTATTAACATGGCGTTGTCCATTGCGTCGGAAAAAAACCACACTATATTATTAGTAGATGCCAACACCCATAACCCCAGCTTGTGTAAGGAGTTAGGTGTTGAGAATAAAATTGGCATGATAGATTACCTTCTCGGTAATGTTAAAGATATTGGTGATGTTATATATAATACAAATATTCCAAATCTAAAAATCTTACCGGCAGGTTCAGAACATCATCTAAGCAATGAGCTGTTGTCTAGTGTGAAAATGCACAATTTGGCCGAAGAGTTATCTCATAGATACAGTGATAGGGTGATAATTTTTGATTGTCCATCATTGCTCGGTGTGGTTGAAACGGTAACCATTTCACAGTGGATAGGCCAGGCAGTGATTGTTGTTGAACACTCAATAACAAAGTTATCTGACATAGAGCAAGGAATTTCTGAGTTAAATGAAGATTTGAAAATTGGGTTTATTGTTAATAAGACAATAAGCGGAACTTATAGTCGATATGGATATGGCTATGAAAAAAAGATATCAAGTACTTAATTATGTAACTGCTTGCTCAATTATCTGGGCTAACGTTTCTGTTGCAGAAGAAAGTTGGTTTCATCCTTATGTTGAAACCGGTTTATTATATACGGATAACGTGTATCAGTCGGCTGAAGATCCTGAGTCAAGTTTGGTGACTTCTGTTGAAGCAGGCTTGTACAGTAAGCTCATTGGTAAGGACGGATCAGTCGTACTTAATTATGATATCGAGCAATTATTATATAGCCATGACTCAGATGAAAACGATACTTATCAAAGATTACTATTCTTGACGGATAAAAAACTTTCGAACACGGGTCTTAAATTTGATGCCATTGCTACGATATATAACATTGCACAATCTAACGACAACAATGCCAATGCTGATATAGTCTCAAAAAATACCATAGAAAGTAAAAATGCAGAAATTGGTTTGAGCTTTCTTAGCAACCCTAGAGATGAAGTCGCTCTGAATCTTCGTGGTTACGGGGTCATTACCGATAACGAAGATGATATTGGTAATTACAAAGGCTATGGAGCCACCTTGGATTTTTCGAATGGGCTAAATCACAAAGTGTTGTTTTGGGACTCTAACGGATTATATGACCGAAAGAAAAATCGTGAGGACGATACAGAAACAACAAGAAGTTATTTTAAAGGTGCGCTAGGCCTTCAAACAACCTATAAGTTGTCGCCTTTGGTTAGATTAAATTATGAAAATTATGAAGGCGTGAGTTACCTGGATACTGAAGAGACGTTTAGTTGGGGGCCAGGCCTTCGATACTTTATCACTCAAGCTTCATATTTTGAACTAAGCTATAACTTTGCTGAAAAAGGTGATATTTCAGATTATTGGGGAGGTGCTATTAACCTAGAACCTTCACCTAGATTACTGATTAATTTCTCGTATGACAAACGCTATTTCGGTGATGCGTACGATTTTACTCTGATTCATAAGTCAAGAAAAATGGTAAATACAATCACCTACATAGAAGACACGAACAACTTTCAGCGTGAGTTTTACAGTACAGATGAAGACATAGAAGTATTTACCTTAAATCGTCGTCTGGAATGGTTTACGGAACTCGTAGGGAGACGAGAAAATTATGGTTTAAAAATATTCTATCATGATCAGGAGCCACTTAAAAATGATGACACACTTCGGGATGAAACCGGCATAGGTGCCTCTTTGTTGGCAACTTATGCACTTTCTCGACGCTTAGATGTATCAGGTGAACTTTCTTACAGCCAATATAATTTTCGCCGACCAGGAGAGTCAGATCAGGACGATGATTATTTTGATTTAGTTTTATCAAGCAGTTATAGATTTTATCGTAATGTGTTTAGTACGGTTAAATATGAATATAACAGTCGCTCATCAAATATTGATAGCCGTGATTATGATGAGAACCGTATTTCAATAGATGTAAGGATGGAGTGGTAATTATGTACGAATCCTATTTTGGCCTTGATGATAAACCTTTCAAGCTTACTCCTGATCCGCGTTTTTATTATGCAAGCCCGCATCATAAAAAAGCGATGTCGTATTTGCATTATGGGTTTGAGCGAGGCGATGGGTTTGTTGTTGTCACCGGTCCATCAGGTTCAGGCAAGAGTTTAATTGCTAGAAATTTACTAACCACACTGGACAACACGATAGCGGTTGCACAGTTAAGCACGGCTTCTTTGGCTTCATATGATCTGATCAGTTTGGTTGCGCTGTGTTATGAGTTACCTGTAGAAGGTATGCACAAGCCTGAAATACTGAAGCGCCTTGAAAGTTTTTTTCACCATTTGCATCAGCAAGATAAACGCGCACTTGTCATTATTGATGAGGCTCAACATCTAACACCAGAACGCCTGGAAGAACTGCGGATACTTTCAAATTTTCAAGTTGATAATGTTCCATTGGTACAGGTTTTACTGTTTGGTCAGAATGAACTTGAGACGATGATCCGTCTACCGGAAATGGAACAGTTTCGGCAGAGAATTATTGCTTCTTGTCAGCTGAAACCTCTCAATATCAAAGAGGTTAAAGAGTATATCGAATGTCGGCTTACTGCAGCAGGCTGGCAAGGGATGCCAGTTCTAGAGCCTGACATTTACCCCATTATTGAACAGCAAACTTCTGGTTTACCGAGAAAAATTAATTTGCTGATGGAAAGAGTACTGTTGTTTTCGTTTTTGAGTGAAATACAATGCATAAATAAAGGTGTTATAAAAGAAGTGCTCTTGGATATGAGAAGTGAGCTTTCATCACCTCAAGAGATTGACATAGAACCTGAAAATCAATCTGTTGATTATGATGAACTGGATTTCAATGATTCATCAGCCACAATGAGACAAACTCAGTCACATCCACATCATGATTTACAGCGGCGTGATCAACAGATAAGCGCAGCCGATAAGATCACTGACCAAGAGATAGATAGGATATCTGGTTCGATCAACTCGAATTTAGCCAACGGTGAGCGTTCATATAAATCGGATACATCAGAGATGCAGGCAGGTAGGGTGACTAACAGAAGTATTGAACAGGAGTTAGACTCTCTTTCAGCAAAACAAAACGACATACATGCTGATGTTGAAAAGGTGCTAAGAACTCTGGATTTAGTGAGCGATGTTTTGGATAAAGTCATTGTTAGAAAGCTCGCGACGATGCAACATTTTGATAAGATGATTATCAAAAAACGGCGTCAGGCTGCGATGGTTAACAAGCATGAACAGTCAGAAGAAAGCATTTTCGATGACGTTAATGTCAACAAGCCCTAATATGAATTTGTTGACAAATATCATTGACTTCAAGTTAACTATCATTAGGAGGAAGTTCTGATCTAATCAGAATCGTTTAGTGATAAGTTATATCAGTATGGCACAGCATTTTTATTAATGTTGTGCCATACTTTATATTTAATGTTATTTTAAAAGTAATGAATAATTTACCTTCTGTGCTTCAAACAAAACACGTGTTCTTTCGAATACTCTTTGTGTGTTATGTTGTCTTCATTTCCGTGCTCTCTCTGTTAGCAGGAGCAGAAGAAAATAGTGCCTTAGACTTAGATAGTTATGGTGTTATGTTTTTAGACAAAATATTACATTTGTTTGCTTATGCAATTTTTGCAATTCAAGGTTGCTTGCAGTTGAGGGATTTAAAGCGGCTCAGAAGTTTATGTATTGCTATTGCTTTGTATGGCACCCTATTAGAGTTCGTTCAACATGCTTTTATTCCAGACAGGATGGGTTCTATTGATGATGCAGTAGCAAATATTATTGGTGTTATCATAGGCTATAGATTATGCCAGTATCTGCTGGAACGAGCAAACAAACTGGGATATCAAGGTGAATAGTATAGTCACATCGCTTGAACCAATATTGAAGCCGGTTGATTTGTTCATTGTCTAATCGCTGCGTGTTCTTTGTTTTTTATGGCGATTATTCCATTATCGACTATCTTTACAATAGACTAATGTTATCAGGTTTATTTCATTTTAATTAAATGGATTTGGTTATGTCACGAAATATACAGATATGCGTTTTTGCTTATAATTTAGAGAGAACCATCGAAAAGAGCCTGACCAATCTGATCACAAGTTGCGCAGAATACACGCCTGATATCTATGTCATGATTAATGGTTGCCGTGACAACACATACTCTATTGTTTCTAAGCTCGCTAATGACAATCCTCGTATCCATCCAATTGATATCGCTTTAGGTGATAAATCGAATGCATGGAATACCTTTATCTTTCAATATTATGATAAATCATCCCTGGCAATATTTGCTGATGGTGATCTTTTGTTTGAAGCCAATGCGGTAAAGAACCTTATCGATTACCATCAGCGTTACCCCCAGTACAATGCAATCTCAAGCTTCCCCTGTGCTTATGGCAGAAGTAGCCAACAATGGCGATACAATCTTTTGAAAGAACATCAGTTTACAGGAGCGTTATACCTGTTATCCCCCCGGTTTGCGAACCTTCTCATCGAGCAAGGAGTTAAACTGCCTGTAGGGCTAATTGGTGACGACAGCATGTTAGGGTATCTCTCTGCGACCGATATTTGTAGTGGGACTGATTTGCCTAAACAAAGGATCGGCGTGTGTTCAAGTGCTGTCTTCATCTATGAATCTTTGAACCCTTTTAATTGGCAGGATTGTAAACTGTACCTGCGGCGCAGGCTTCGCTATTCACTGCGCTATTTCCAGCAGCTTTCCATTGTTGGTAACCTCAAGCAGCATGGCATACAGGCCATGCCTGTTATGGCTATTGAAGGTACTGTGGCACCATTTTGCAAAATCCGTTGGCTTAGCAGTAATCTTTTTTTTGATCTTATTTCTAAAGTTATGATTGATAGGCAACGCAAGAAAATTATCAAAACATAAAATGTTCTGATAATACAATATTGCACGTTCCTGTAAAATCAACATTTCATATGCGGGTATAACTTCGCACCTTGTTAATCATAACTACCTTGTCCGCATTGTTAAAAAAACCTAACGTTTTGATTGTTAGGTTTTTTTACGTTTTAATTTATCAAGTTGAAAATTAATTCTTGTATTTTGATGATGAATAGTAAGAAGTAGATGCAATTTGCAACTCATTTTGAGATTGATGATTTTTTATTTTCAAAATGCGACAATATTATGTCAAAAAAGCTTACATATTTACTTTTGATTTTTTTATATCTTGTTGTTTGTTATAGATAATATAATTGGCAAACAAATTGCAATAAATAAGTACAACGGATAATTAACTTAAACTTGTACAATCAGAGATAGGGAAGTCCTAATAAGGATAAAGAAATGAAAAGAGCATTCAATACAGCACTACTTTCTTTAGCGGCACTTTCAACGGGGATTGCGCAAGCAGCACCTATTGATTTATCTTTCGATAACCCTTATTTGGTCACTTTAGATACGGTTATTAATTTCAGTCCTGCAGACCCAGCTACGACCAGTGCGGTTATGCGCTTTACCAATGTGGGAACGTCTGGCGGTACGACTATAGATGCAAGGGTCACCGCAACGGCATTTGGTGACTATGTTTTTGATTGGCAAGCACCTGACTATAAAGCTTCTACGTTGACCGAACCCAACGGGGATATTGGCTTTCTATACCGTCGTGATGCCAGTTTACCGGCCGACCAGCAGGCTGAGGGGGGGTTAGTTTACCTGTTCGAATTGTTTGACGGCACTGGGGCTAATTCGAATACTTATACTGACCCATTTGTTGCCGACGAATTGGCAATTATCGTTTACGATGTCGATGGTGAACTCGACAATCCCGGCAATGAACAGAGTGAGGATTTGCGGGTATTCAAAAGTGACGGTCTGTATTCTTATACCACGGGTAATGGTATATCTAGCTTGACAGCAAATGATTTAGGATCTGAAATACTGTTCGAAGGCCCAGGTACTAACTTTCCTGAAGATGATCCCTCCGGTGCGGTTTTGCTGAATTATGTCAATACCAGCAACTTTACTCTTCAGTTTGAGTCGATTACTTTTGCTGATATCTTCTCCTTAGATAATGGTGTATTCAGTGCAATTGACGGTGATCAATGGATTACGTTCGAAGGTCCTGCTGTCGTTGTCAATGAACCTGAGACGCTAGCTTTGTTTTCCGCTTGCTTATTTGGGCTTGCTACAGTGAGACGCCGTACCTCACAAGGTGGTTCAAGCCATGGAGATTCGGCTTAGGTCCGTTTTAGTCACTAGCTTCTGGTAAGTGCTGCATTATATCAAGTTGACTCATTAGGCTTGGTTTTCTACTGAGTCAACTTGGTTCCTCCTAATCGCGATTTGTTCAAATTGCGATGCATTCTGCATTCCTGCTAAATTTCCTTTGCATTTTACCAATCCATGCTGTCAGCAAATTTTACACCTTTTTTTAAGCCGAAATTATAACCTATTGTTTTAAAGTCTAAAAAATAATGGCAGACATGTTGCTATGGGTTAATTGCAACAATATAACCACAATAAATTAAAATAACGATTAGCAGCATATGCAGCAGGAGAATAATAATGAAAAATACATTTAATACTGCGCTACTTTCCTTGGCTTTATTTGCAACAGGTGGAGTACAAGCAGCACCTATCGATCTCTCATTTGATACTCCGTATCTTGTTAATTTAGATACGGTTATACATTTCAGTCCGGCCGATCCTGCAACTAGCAGTAATGTCATGCGCTTTACTAATGTGGGCACTTCCGGGGGATTAACGTTAGATGCAAGAGTCACCGCTACACCATTCGGCGACTATGTCTTTGATTGGCAAGCACCTAACTACAAAGCGTCAACGGTAACCGAACCCAATGGAGATGTGGGTTTCACCTACCGTCGTGATGCCAGTCTCCCAGCAGATCAGCAGGCTGAAGGCGGGCTTGTTTATCTGTTTGAACTGTTTGATGGTACGGGGGCCAAATCAAATACTTATACAGATCCCTTTGTTGCCGATGAGCTGGCGATTATTGTCTACGATGTCGATGGAGAGCTTGACAATATTGGCAACCAGCAAAGTGAAAATTTACGGGTGTTTAAAAGCGATGGTCTTTTCTCTTATAACACCGGTAATAATCCGGCAAGCTTGACGGCAAATGATCTTGGTGCTTCAATTTTGTTTGAAGGCCCTGGTACTAACTTCGACGAAGATGATCCTTCAGGTGCGGTGCTATTAAACTATATCAATACCAGTAATTTTACTCTGCAATTTGAATCGATCACATTTGCTGATATTTTCTTCTTAGATAATCCAGTATTCAGTGCTATCGATGGTAATTTATGGATTGACTTTGAAGGACCAGCTGTCGTGGTTAGCGAGCCTGAAACTCTTGCTCTGTTTTCTGCTTGTTTGCTAGGGTTGGCCTCCTTCCGGCGTAAAGCATCATAATAATAAAATATTGTTGTAATTAAATATAACAATGAATGTTAGTACTATACTTTGCCAAGTTGCTGGAACAGTAATAGTTTTTCAGTAACTTGGTTATTTAGTAACCAAATTCTTACAATTAATATGCTGTGTTAATTAACAATATATTATTCTAATAGTAGACGTTTACTAAGTTTGTTTACAACAGTCAACTGCAAAGTAGTTTCTTTAGTACTCGACCAACATAATTAAAACTAAGGGAAGCGCTATGTATAAAATAATGATATCTATATTAATTTTTTTAGGCTTTCATTGCTCTGATTTAACTGCCAGTGAGATTGAGCCACTTAGTCCGTTTAGTTTGATAGTTTGGGACGGTAGTGAGCATAAATCAAAGAAAAACAATAGGTTGGTTGTTACCAATCTCAATGGTACGAATTCAAGTTACAACCTATCTTCGACAGGTGTGCAGGATTCTGGCGGTGTCATCAGTGGAAGCTTTCACTCAACGGTACAGGCTAATAATGGCTATTACATAGTTCTTGGTGGAAGTATTCATGGTAGTCCGGCAGTAAAAAGTATCGATGGTATAATTCTATCATCTACTCATGAACGATTGCATTCATCATCTTTTTTTGACACTGAGTACATCTCTTCATTTCTATCGGATATAAGAAATATAGCTGATGAACAAACCGTTAATAATAATTCTCCATTTGATATTAAAACTTCATTTGAAGCTATATTAAGTTTAGGGGAGGATAAGCTTAATAATTCATTGGTACATCATTTTATTGATAAGACGAGGAAAACCTTAAATAGACTGCCCGTTCCTCTCGATAGTTTAACCAATCGAGGTAATACTTTTATGCGCACTGCCGAAAACGCACGTGGTCATTGATTATGTTATAATTTTTGGTGGTTATAAGGGTGGTAAGTGTAACCACCCTAGAAATAATCCTGTTAAAGGACTTATTTATTAGCGACGGGTATTCCATGTTTTTCAATTAATGTATAAAGTGTTGGACGAGTGATTCCAAGCAGACCGGCTGCTTTTGATATGTTTCCGTTGCTGATAGCAACGGCTTGTAATATGGCTTTTTTTTCAACCTGTTCACGTGCCGAGCGTAGGCTCAGCGTCTGTAGTGGTCTATCTAGATGCTCATCGGAGGTAAAAGGTAAGTCTTGTCTGGTAATAAGTTTGCCGTGACAGTTTACAATTGCAGACTGGATGGCTGCCGTTAATTCCGATAAATTTCCTGGCCAATGATAATTAAGCATGGATTGAAGCGCGTCATTGGTAAATCCGCTTGCTTTTGATTGATTATTGGTTCTTGCTTTGTGCAACAAAGTCTGGGCATACAGCAGGATATCTTCGCTATGCTCACGCAGCGCTGGAAGATTTATTCTATTGCTACTCAGCCGCACATACAGCTCAGAAAGAAATCGATTGTCATTGACGCTATCTTCCAATGGGTATCGGCTGATGCCTATGACATTGACGTTTAGTTTTAATTCAGTATCGCTTGAACTGTATGTTATTTTTTTTGTCCGCAAAAACTGTAATAGTCGCTTTTGAACCGAAAGAGGAAGTAAGCTGATTTCGTCGATAATGAGGGTGCCACCATCTGATTCTTCCAAGATCCCTTGGTGTGACGCGTCGCTGCCGGTTCCGAACAGAGTTTGTTCAATCGTCTCTTGTTCGAGAGATGGACAATGGAATTCGTGGATGGGTTTGTCGTGGCGTACGCTCTGTTGGTGAATTGTGCGGGCAACAGTTTTTTTTCCTGTACCGCACTCACCGATAATCAGTGCAGGTATATCTGCAAGGGCAGTTTGCTTAATTGCCTGGTTGATATACTGCATTTGCGCGGAGCAGCCAATAAAACCATTACTGTTGTAATTGTTCTCCTGCTGTTTGATATTTTCTAATTCCAGTTTGGCGAGATTGAATGCCCTGTCAATAATGACAGTGAGTATATTGCTATCAATAGGCTTTAGGTAGTAATCATGTGCACCGTCTTCAATGGCTTTGAGGGCGTGTTCTTTGTCATCATTGCCGGTGATGACAATGACTTTAGTATTGGGGTTCAGTGTCAGGATCTCTTTGAGTGTTTTTAATCCTTCAGAGGCATTGGTTTGATCGGGGGGAAGGCCAAGATCCAAGGTGACTACATTTGGCTCAAATCGGCGTAGTGCTGTGATGGCTTCTTGGCGATTTGCGGCAAAAACAAGGTTATAATCGGTTAAATGCCATTTAAGCTGTTTCTGAATTCCGATATCGTCTTCGATGACTAGCAATGTGTCCATGTTTTGCCTCTTGTGATGGATGCCGCCTGGTTAATGGGAAAGGATAAGACGATGCTTGTCCCTTCGCTTATTGCTGACTTGACCTTTATCGACCCCTTCATTTGTTCCACAAGCAGTTTGGCGTCATATGCCCCAAGCCCCATACCGGCATTGCCTTTGGTGCTGTCGAATGGCTTAAATAGCCGATCATTGATGAATGCTTCACTCATGCCATGCCCAGTATCAGAAATAACTATAGTAAAATGTTCTGCCATTAGCTGAAGGGAAATACTGACCTTGCCATTATGTGAGGTAGCATCTTGGGCATTCTGAAGTAGGTGGTTTAATACATTTTTGACCCGCTCTCTATTTGCTTTGAGCGAAATGGATTGGCTGTGGTCGTGCTCAAAATAGGGAATAGGTGATTGAATCGACCGCATGGCACAGGCTTCCTCTATCACTTTTGTGAGATCAAACCATTCGCATTGCTCTGGTTCGATACGTTTATGTTGCAATTGGTTTAGTACGCTTGCTAGACGGCGGGTTGCCGACTCAACGGTGTCAAAGGCATCATCGATGAACTCAGGGTTGTTTTTATGGCGAGGTGCATTTCGATTTAGCAGTTGCAGCTGTGTCAGCACGTTCTTCAGATCATGAACCAAAAAAGACGACATCTTGTTGAATGTATCAAACTGCTTGCTAATGGCGAGTATTTTGTTGGCCTCATAGATAGTGAGATACAGGCTAATCTCGCTGCTGAGGGCTTTCATCAGATCCCGATCTTCCCAGTTAATACTATTGGTTGAACGTGGCTGAGAGAGAAGAAATATTCCCTGAAACCCATCTCGTGACGACAGCGGGATCATTAATGGTAAATGGCATTCGTTTGGGATCTGGGTGCGATTGACAGGGAAGGGCGGGTTTTCTTTACCTGTTACTAATTTATCGAGTTCTGAAATCCAGTTATTCTCAATTAAAGGTGTGGCTAGTGAATCAATCTGTCTGCCGATATTGCTATCTTCAGGATCACAGTTGATATTGGCTACCATGGTAAAGGTGCCCTGCTGCCGGATAGCGAGGACACCGCAATCGCAGCCAAAAGGGCCAATTATTGCCTTCAAGGCACGTTTATAAGGCGATTGCTGATTATCTTTCATAACGGTGTAAAAGGTCATCCACTCTTGGCGGTATTCGTACTTGTTGGCGAAGAAGTGTTTGGTGATAAAGACTTTGAGTTGTTTTCTGAGAGGTTCAGAAAAGAATAAACCCGCTAAGAGCAGTCCGCTGAACGAGAAAAAAAGTGTTTGTGCTACGTTGGCCCAGTCAGAGCCTACAGATTTAATATAATAGCCCGCGATTGACATCATCAGTAGATAGAGTCCTGCAGCTAGTGACAATGTGCTATGAAAGACGATATCCCGGGATATATAGACTCGGCTCTCCCATCTTCGAATACGTCGGGATGCAAGTGCAATGAAAGGGATTGATGCCGTAATTAACCAGCCGCGACCCTGCCAAAAAGTGTTCGCCAATGTGTTGGTGAGGAAAGCGTCGGCATAAAATGCAAAATTATACCCGAAGAGAAGCCCGAGCCCGAGGCAGAGTGGTTTGATGGCCTGGTACAAACTACTTGGATGATGATGGCGATAAAGGCTTTCAACCAGCCATAAACCGATGGTTGCCTGAACGAGATGGAGTAAGAAAAAGATCTTTTGGTTCAACAGGGGATAAAAAAAACGCGAAATTTCAAGCAGAGCCATAAACGCTATAGTGCCAGATAGCCAATACAACCGATTCTGAAAGAAACTTTTTATATATGTGCTATTGACAATCGTGCTAATGACGAGAAGGGTTATTGCAAGGTTGAACAAGGTTTCAGCCAGTAAAGAGGGGAGTATTGAATAGCCATAGGGAACTTTGAAGCCACTGGCCATCGCCCATAGACAACCGTTCAGGCAGGATAAAAGTAAGAGATTTTTGGGGATACTTTTTTGGTTGTAGGTGGGTAACAATAGGACGAACAAAAAAGCAAAACCACCAGCGCCGATAAAATAGCCAATGGAACCGAGCTGTTCTAGCATATTGCCCTCTATATAATTGATATCTTAATCATATAGAGCATAGTTGAATCTTAAAGATAATGACTAAAGTTGATTGATATAGCAGGCAAATTCACTGGGTGTTTATCTCTGAGGGTTCATGTTCTGACCAATTTTTATCGTTGTGAATGCATGTCGACTCAAAGGCAAAGTGATCTTGCAATAAGCTAGGCGTGTTGAAAAAAACAAAACTGGACAGGATCAGAATAATGAGCAGGTTCAGCATAAAAATCAAACATAACTTAGCCATTGGTTGCCCTTTTATATTATTTAAATTCTCTCCCTAACGGTAATAATGTCCATGTAAGGTAAAAGTCTAGTCATGACATAAGTAAGTTGATGCCTTAATGCTAAGACGGTGAAATGGGCATTGTGATGAATACCCCACTATTTGTTCGTGCCCATACTAAGCGCTGTTCTTTAGCCTCAGAGTTAATACCCCGGCTCAGAATGTGTACTGTCGCATTTATTGTCTCTCATCCCAAAATTACCTAACTAACTTTGAATTAATAATCGTTAAAGGGCTCAGTCGCTCTTTTCTGTTTACAACGGAATCACGACAACAAAAAAGGTTAGGTGTTGTATGACGTTTAGTTTATTCAATCGGATAAAGCAGCATGCTTTATGGGGAATCATATTATTAGCGGGGGGGGCTGTGCTACCCGTGCAGGCCTTCGACCCTGCTCCTAGTACTGTACAGTTTACCTTTGAAGGTTGTCGGAATGACGGTGATCCGACATTGCTCGCTGACAGAAATAGCCTACCTAACGATGATGGCAATTATACCTGTCAGGATCCGAATACCTTAGGAGGGGCTGATACTCCTTATACCTCAGGTAATTTGGGAAAAGGCTGGGATGAACTGGATCTGGTTCCTTTTCGCTTGATAGCAGAAAACGGCGATAGCGCTGGAGTCGTAACATATGACATTAGGGTTGCGGCTGATAACCAAGATAATGGCAATGCTGGCTACGATCAGATTGTTGATGTCCAGATCATCGGAGGTGGCCTCGACAATGACTTTTCCGATGCAAGCTGTACTTTGGTGAGCGTTGGCGCGCCTGTTGTGACAACTCAGGTGACCGGCGGTGCCGATGATGTTGTCTATCGCGAGCTGAGAATATCTCAGGGCCCAAATACCACCTGTGTCATTGACTGGGCAAACCGGCTGGCAATCGGGGCCAGTCAATATCCGGGCTCTTCTTTGCAGGCTTATGTTTTTGAGCAGGAAGGCTTCCAGCAAGGAAGAAGGACGATCACTATTGATGTCGACGAAAACCAAGCTTTTGGGGTTCGTAAGGACATGGCGGCAACCGTAGGCGACGGTATTGTTTGGAATATGACTAAGCAGGCGACGCCAACTACGCTGAACCTTGGCAATACCTGCGACACTACTCAGGATAACAGCGCTGAAGCCACCATTCGTGTTGAGTGGAGTGTGATACCGACATCGGGGGATGCAGTTCGTGTGGTGACTAACATTTATGTCGCCAACAATCTTTCAAGAGAGGTGGTGGTAGATATTACCGATGAGATCTTTGGTGATATTGGCGCGGGTGAAGAATCACTAGATGTTGCTACCTTCAATGGGGTGTCTGTCCCAGCCAATTCTGAAGTGTTCGTTACCCACACGTTTGAAGCGCCGTTGGGTGTATCTGGTTTGAATGATGTCGCGACAGCGACCTTCAAAGATCCCGCGTTACCGGGTGTCCCTGCCTTTCCTGGCCAGCCGTTAACCACACAATTTGACCTGGTCCAGGATGGTGCTGGTATCCAGCAGGTGAGTGGGGAGCTGACGACTGCAACAGTATCAGATACCGAGCGGTTGACTGGTACGGGGCTGAGCTATTTTGTCTCTCAAGTAACGGGAGCGACTGGTACTTTTTCAGGGAGTTATCAATTAAATACGCCACTGACACCGGCTGATCCCGATCTGGTGTGGACATCAGCGACGCAGCAACCGGGTGAGTGTACCGATCCAAACGGTTGTGCTGTTGGTTTTGTTGAATTTACCAAAACGATTTCGGCTGCGGCGGTTACCAGCACAACCGGCACTCTGGCGGACTGGGCGCTGCTAACAGCCTCGGATGGTACCATGGTTGAGAGTGGGACTGAGCAGTCACCGGTGCAAGTCACTGTGACCAGCTCGATTTTAGTCGACCTCGATGTTCGATTGACGGTGCCTGCCCTAGTTGCACCAAATACCTTGCAGTGTACAGTGGAAGTGAAAAACTCATCGAATGAGCTGATCGAGACGCTAACCTATGACTTCAACAGCCCAAACAATGATATTACACAGACCATTGATGATATCGCTCCGGACGTCTATACCGCAGAGGTAACCAGTTGCGGCACCTTGGTTGGCGAAACGGTCAAAATGGTTGATTTGACGCTCCCGGCTGAACCAACGCTGGACGATTGCTCAGGTCAGCTGGCATTTGTATTGGTTGAACCAGAGCCGCCGGCACCGGTGCTCGCCGCTGTTGATAAGATCACTATGCCAGCTGGCGAGGAAAATGGCTGGACGATGACGCTGAGGGGCCCGAATACCGGAGCGAATGGTATTGTGCTGGTTACCAGTGATTCGACACCTGGCGCCTATGAGGTTTTCCAGGGACAGGGCGGTGATTTTGAACTTGTCGCTGGGGACTATACGGTTACCGAGACGGCCCGCGAAGGCTGGGTGCAAACTGCAAGTTCCGGTTGTGAGTTCACGGTGACACTGCCTGAGGATGAGGGAACGACCAAGCAGTGCTCGTTTACCAATAAGAAGCTTGGGACTATTATCATTCACAAGCTAACCAAGCCGAAATACGGCACCGGTTTTAGCTTCTCGCAAAATATCGAGGGCAGTGATGACTTCATGCTCGACCATGGTCAGAGCAAAGTGTTTGAAGGTGTGATCCCTGGGAATTATCGAGTCACAGAAATTGACCCGGCGCCTGACTTTATGCTGGTTGATTTGGTTTGTACCGAGTCTGAAATGGCAAATACCCAAACCAATACCTTGAGTCGGCAGGTTGATATCGTTCTGGATCCTGGTGAGACCGTCGAGTGTACTTACACCAACCGCGAGAATGGTATGGTGAAAGTGAAGAAATTGACTAACGGTTATCCAACGGACGACGAGTGGAAGTTTACTTTGTCTGGCCCGGGCGTGAATACCTATATCGTTACACCGCCAAATATGTTTGACTTTGATGGAATTAAGCTGACACCTTACGAGAAGTACACCTTATGTGAAGTGGACATTCCCTACGGATGGCAGTCATTCTGGATGGTAGATATCAACGGCGATTATTATGTTGATGAAAAGCTGAGATTTGAAAACAGCAGCAATGACGCACCGATTGATTACTACCTCAAAGTCAGCAAGTTGTTCAACCCTGATTATGGAAATATGCAATCTATCTACGAGGATATGTCACTGTGTGTCAACTTTATGGTGAAACCAGGGCAAACCTTGTTCTTCCAGGTGGATAATAGGCAGGTTAAGAAAACAGAGCCGGTGGCTTGTTACGATAAGCCTATCTATGGTGGTTACCTGACCAGCGAGGACTTAGAGACGCATACCTATATGCTCGGTGGGTACCACGTAGATACTTGCGAAGAAGCCACGGAGGTACTGGATAAATATGCTTCATTTGGCAGTGCTGATTATTTGGCCGCTAAGTTGTTCAGCGCCAAACTGCATGAGCAATATGGGCTAACGAGCTGCCAACAGGCACAGACAGCCATGCAGAAGAGCCATTCTATGCTCGAGCAGTCTGGATACAGCAGCTATGGTTATCAACCAAGCCGTTGGAGTAGTTGGGATGCCAATAATCTGGTGCGGGAGCTCGATACCTATATGTCAGGTTATATGTGCCGATAACAGTTAGCATTGAGTGCTGAGCAATGGCCGAAGTGACAAATTCACTTTGGCCATTTTTTTGTGGCAGAGCAGCCCCTGTCAAAGGTATGACGGGGGCTGCTCTTGTTCCAGACTGAGTATGCACCCTAATTTGCATGTTATGTAAACGCAAATATCCCGCAGGGGTGATGTTAATCAATGTTTTGTCATATCGCTTTTGTGAATGTAAACCTTTGCTTTTATCTCATATAGTCATGCGGTAAAGTCGCTGCGGGTGAAGTGATAGTATTATTACCAAACAAGCTTTTAAAGTTTCCGTTGGTGATAATTGATATGCTAATGGATTACAAAAAAACAAACACGTTTGGGCAACTGAGTGGTAAAGAGCTGTTTGAGGCTGTCGGCAAGAGTTTGTATGGCGCTTTTGCTGTCGATAATGTCATTATTGGCTCGGTAAGCGATGATAGTGAGGGGCTAGAGATCCTTTCGACTTGCTATCAAGGTAAATTTGGCGAACCAAGTTATCTCTCCTTAGCGGAAGTGCCTGAAGCTGAAGTCGTCAAGCAGGGGACTCTCTTTATTGTCTCAGAGACTTTAAAAAAACAATATCCTCGCTATTCACACCGGCATGCTGGATTGGCCGCAACCTATATTGGTATTCCCCTGTTTGCACGCAATCGTCAATTGGTTGGTGTGCTCTCTTGCCTATTTCAAAATCCCTTCAATTGCGTGGATGCGCTACAGGCGTATTGCGATACGTTTTTAACCTACCTCGGCCAAGAGGTCGGCTATGAAACCCTATTGCAGCGCCAGGTGAAATTACGGTGGCAGCTAGAGGAAGGGCAGCGAGTCGCAAAGGTAGGTAGTTGGGTGTGGAAGCTCCAAGAGCAGCACTTCGAGTGGAGTAAAGAAGTTTATCGTATTTATGACTTCAAAGATGAATCGGTCAAACCCACGCTGTCATTGCTATCAGAGCTAATCCATCCTGAAGATCGTGAATGGGTGCTCGATACCCTTCATCGTTCAATTGAGAGTGATGGTGTCAATTACAACTTGGTACACCGGGTGCTGCTGCGGGATGGCAGTATTCGGTATCTGCGTAAGCGGGCTGAAGTATTGCGAGACAGCAGTGGCAAAGCCGTAGAAATACGCGGTACGGTCCATGATGTCACCGATGTCTACCAAATCTCAGCCAAACTGAATAAAGCTTCCCGTCAACTTACAACGACGTTCAATTCCGTGGAAGAAGGGATTTGGGAGTTTGATCTTGAGCGCAAGGAGTTTGCCACATCGGCCAAATTCTGGCACATATTAGGCCGAGAGAAACCGATAGCGGGTAATGATCTCGACATCTGGCTATCCTGCATTGTTGAGGAGGATAGGAAAGAAGGGATTGACTATTTCGACCGTTTTATCCAGCAGCAACATGCCTCGGTATTTCAGTTTGAGTTTCGGGTTAAGCCGAGTAGCCGAATAGCCCTTGACGGTAATGAATGTTGGTTAACGGTAAAAGGCAGTATTGTTGCCCGAGATGAAAACGGTAGGCCAACTAAAGTCGCAGGTATTCAGCGAGATATCACTCATTCAGTGGAAGCCAAGCGTCAGCTTGATCGTGCACAGGTGGTTTTTGATAATACGTCAGAATGTATCTTGATCACAGATAAAGACAACAAAATTATTTCGGTCAATCGCGCATTCGAAGAAACGACGGGGTACCGGGAAAAAGAGCTGCTAGGCCTGTCGCCCAATGTCTTGTCATCAGGGATCCATGACGACAAATACTATCAGTTCCTGTGGCATAACCTGAACCATTATGGTCATTGGAAAGGCGAAGTGTGGAATCGGCGCAAAAATGGCGAGATCTACCCGGAAGAAATTTCGATCAATGTGATCCGTGACGACAATGAAGAGATCATTAATTACGTGGCGGTGTTCCGCGATATTAGCCATTGGAAGAAAGCGGAAGAGCAACTGACCTTCTTTGCCTACAAGGATCCGCTGACCGGTCTTGTGAACCGCCGAAGTTTCGTGAAAAGGGTGAAACAGCATATCGCATCCATTGACGACAAGCGTGGCCAGGCGTTTTCGTTGCTGTTTATTGATATGGATGACTTCAAGTCGCTCAATGATCTATATGGCCATGACTTTGGCGATAAGGTGTTGGTTCATATTGCCAGTTGCCTCAAGCGGGAGTTGCCGGTTGCCGATGATATCTGCCGCTATGGTGGTGATGAATTTTGTGTCCTGTTGCCAGAAACGACGTCCGGAGCGGCAAGAGTGTGGGGGCAACGGGTTGTTGATAGTGTGGCAGAAGCCTTTGTACTAGATGATATTGAGGTCAATACCACTGTCAGTATTGGTATTTCGACGTATCCAGAAAGTGGGGAAACACATACCGAACTGCTAAAGAACGCCGACTACGCTATGTATAACATGAAGGGGCAGGGACGAAATGGGGTCTGCCAGTATGATGGCGCATTACAGTCGGATTATATCGACAAGTTGAAAATGCGCGATCGTCTCAAGAAGGCGATCTCCGATGAATTGCTGACGGTCTATTACCAACCGGTTGTGGATGCTCGCACAGGGAAGATTAGTCGCTTTGAAGCCTTGGTGAGGTGGACGGACGAGGTCGAGGGCAATATTTCTCCGGCCGAGTTTATTCCCGTTGCAGAGCGCTATGGCTTGATAAGATCGTTGGGAGATTTTGTTTTACACCAGGTGTGCCATGATCTGAAACAGTTACACCTGGCCGGTTTTGCTGATGTGAGTATCAGCATCAACCGTTCGGTCAAGGAATTTATCAGTAGCAATGGCCTACCGCCAATTTGGGATACCATTGAATCTTATGCCCTGCCGCTGAAGTCCATCATTGTAGAGATCACCGAATCGACAGCCTCTAGCGAAAGTAGTGACATCCAGTCACTGCTTGCATCGTTTAAACAAAAGGGGATCGAGATCGCCCTTGACGATTTCGGGACCGGCTACTCATCACTGAGCTCGGTGGTCGAGCTCAGGCCGAATATCATCAAAATCGACCGCAGCTTTATCGAGGGGATCGACAAGCAGGATAACCGTACGCTGGTGTCCTTGATTATCGACTTAAGTCATAAGCTAGGGATACAAGTCGTCGCCGAAGGGGTCGAAACACGCAAGCAGCTGGAGATTTTACGGGAAATGAACTGCCATTTTGTCCAAGGTTTCTTTTATAGCCCGGCCGTACCGCTGGCAAGCTGTATTTCAATCCTCGAAGCACAGTTGTAAGTGAAAGAGCCTGCCAAGCGGGCCTGTCAGTAAACTTGGCTTGGATTTGATGGGCTTAACTGGGTAAGATGTCGGTCTTGTTGTTCGCGGAGTAAGCCCATGCAGGCAGTTTGTTTTGATTTTGATGGCACTTTGGTTGATTCAGAAATTTTCCACGCTGAGAATTGGAGCCAATACCTTTCGGGTTTGAATATCGACATATCAGCACATGATTTTCTTGTCGATTTTGCCGGCGTGCCATGGGAAATTGTCGCCAATCATTTTTCTTCTGTTGCTAATTTACCGCATACCGCTGCTGCCGTTGTGTCGGATATGGAACGGCTGACCTACAAAGCTATTATAGAAAGAGGGATCCCGGCTAAGCAGGGGGCGTTAGAGCTGATTAAGTCGCTGCATGGGTCGCGGCCATTAGCTGTGGTTACGGGTTCGCCGAGGAATTATGTCGAGGGGATGTTGGCTCATCTGGGGTGGCTGCATTATTTTGATCATGTTTTCTGTGGAGAAGATGTCAAGAATAATAAGCCAGCCCCCGAGATTTACCAATTAGCCTGCCGGACCTTGGGTATAGCGGAAAACCAGGCAGTTGCGATCGAAGATAGCCAAACAGGGGCGCAATCGGCTTACACTGCTGGTCTTAGGCTGGTTGTGGTCAATGATTTACACCCTGTTGGCCAAGACTTGACGCCGTACCGCTACGACAACCTGCTTGAAGCACAGGCGCAGCAAGCGAGCTGGCTCGTTGCATCATAGTTTTGCCTTTGCTTGTGAGCGAGCCAAGTCTTTTGAAGTAACTTGGCACGCTAGGCAAAGAAATTCAGTTTTAGTCAATGGGCCAAGATAAAGGGTCAGAGAAAGGCATTGTTATGCAAGATGAAGAAATCATGACCGGGGAGATGCTGGTCGAAACGGTAGAAAACCAACTGGAAGAAGGTAACCCTATCAAGGTGAAAGAAACCCTGATGCGCTTGATGATGACAGGTACACCGAGAGAGGAGGCAATTGAGATGATTGCCTGCGCATTATCGGTGGAAGTGTTTGATGTTGCCAAAAATGGCGGTAGCTTCGATTTGAAACGATACAGTGAAAATTTGAACGCCCTGCCGGATATGCCTTGGGAGTTTGAAGAATAACCTTTGGTTACGCTCACAAAAAAGCCGCTTTTTAGCGGCTTTTTTGTTGCCTAAATGTTTTTTATTTGTTCTGGTGCGCGTGAGGTGGTGGTGGGGGCGTTGTCCAATGCGGATAAAAGAAATAGAGAAAAATGTTGCGGGTGACAGCTTCTATGTCTCTTTTTTTGCATTAAACACTTGAAAACAACAAAAAATGTGAGTTTTTCCTCGTGCCACTGTAGTGTTTATGTCTACATAAGCATTATGTTGCTGGTGGAAAAGGCTGGTTTTTGCTTTAAAGTTAGTAAACTGGTCTGGTTTGTTGTTGTTTGTTGGTTTTTTCTTGTGTGACACAGCTCAAAAACAGTCTCTTGTGCTGGTTGATAATAAAATGTCAGTGTGATTTGTTGGTTTTAAGTTAAAAAATGGTCGCACATTCCAAGGTTTTTTCTTTATTGTGTATATATCTTTTAACGAGGCAGCAAGGAAACAAAAGATGATTATTGGTGTACCTAAGGAAATCAAAGTTCACGAATACCGTGTGGGTATGGTGCCAGCTTCAGTCAGCGAAGCCGTTGCCCATGGACATAAGGTATACGTAGAGACCAATGCTGGTGCTGGTATCGGCTTTACCGATCAGGACTACATTGAAGCAGGTGCCCAGATTCTGCCCACCGCCGAAGCGGTATTTGCAGAATCAGAAATGATTGTAAAGGTTAAGGAGCCACAAGCCGTAGAACGTGCAATGCTTCGTGAAGGCCAAATCCTATTTACTTACCTTCACCTTGCGCCAGACCCAGAGCAGACGCATGACCTTATCAACAGCAAGGCTGTGTGCATCGCTTATGAAACAGTAACCGACGATAAAGGCCGCCTACCACTATTGGCTCCTATGTCAGAAGTTGCGGGCCGTATGTCTATTCAGGCCGGTGCGCAAGCACTTGAGAAATCAAGAGGCGGCCGCGGTATGCTACTTGCCGGTGTACCGGGTGTTGAGCCAGCGAAAGTGGTTATTATCGGTGGCGGTGTAGTGGGTGCCAATGCGGCACAAATGGCGGTGGGCATGCGTGCCGACGTGGTTGTGCTAGACCGCAACATCGATGTGTTGCGCCAGCTAGATGCTCAATTTGGTGGCACTGTACAGTGTGTATACTCAACCAAAGATGCGATTGAAAAACACGTCTTGGAAGCTGATCTTGTTGTTGGTGGGGTATTGGTTGCCGGTGCCGCCGCACCGAAACTGGTTACCGCCGAAATGATCAAGAAGATGAAGCCTGGTGCTGCTATTGTAGACGTTGCAATCGACCAGGGTGGCTGTGTCGAAACGTCGCACGCAACGACTCACAGCGACCCGACTTACATCGTAGACGATGTGGTTCACTACTGTGTGGCTAATATGCCAGGTGCGGTTGCTCGTACATCGACATTCGCATTGAACAACGTGACTCTGCCTTACATCCTTAAGCTGGCAGACAAAGGCTACAAAGCCGCGTTGCAAGAAGACAAGCACCTGTTGAACGGCCTGAATGTATACCGTGGCCAGATCACCTGCGAAGAAGTGTCGGATGCACTGGATCTCCCATACATCGCGCCAGAGAAAGCGCTAGCGTAATTTAAACCCGACTGACATTAAATCCCTGCCTAGGCAGGGATTTTTTTTACTTATAATCGTTAGACACCGATACGAATATTCTAATCTATGAATATTATCTGCCTTGCTAAATGGATGATTGATCTACTGAAGGTTTAATCGGTATGAATAATAATTTAGGCATTGATGTAATAATTAATGACTCATAAAAACAACACCTTAAATAAAACATCAAATGAGCTTAGATATTATGCCAATATAAATATACCCAAGTTACTTCAAGATGCAGGAATGGCATTCCCTTTTAAAAAGCTGCTGTTTATTAAACGATAATACAGGATAATTTAATTAAGCGTGTGCGTAGATAACGCTGCCGCCCTTAATGGTATCGATAATTTCGCGCGATAGTTCAGTCGGCAGTGCAGGACATCCCCAGCTACGGCCTAGATAGCCGTGACGGTTAATGAAAGATCTCGTCGCATAATCAGCACCGTGGATGACAATGTAACGGCGTCTGGCATTGTCGTTGACACCCGGTGTCAGGCCGTCAAGGCGAAGTGAGTAACCATTACCGCCATAGTAGGTGGTATCAGTGATAAAGGTCCCCAGGGACGTCTGGCGCGAGTTGACGGTGTTTGAGAACTTAGTGGCATTTTTACCACCACTGTTTACGCCGTGTGAGACGAAAGTGCGGTAGAGTAGCTTGTTGCGCTGTAAGTCAACAACAAAGAAGCGTTCCTTGGTTGACGGAAGGCTGTAGTCAATGATCGTCAGAACAGGTTTTTTACGACCCTTAGTATTATAATAGGCCTCGTAAGCTTCTTTAAATACTTGATAGTTAATAACTCCATTTAACTTTGCTTTATTATATATGTCCTTAACCAAGATGTCTGCTTGCAGATTTTTAGAGTAAGGCTGGCTTGTAATTACACTGGCGGTGGCCTGCAGTGGCAGTAGAAACAGTGCCATTGCAAATAGTACGGTTAGTTTTTTCATTGTCCCTGTAAAATGTTCAATTATGTCGATAAGGTTGATTGAGCCTGACTCTAACACATAAAAGTGAGTAATTGACGTGGTGGAAGGGAATGTTGGCAAGAGGTTGAAAAGCAAAAAAATCCTGTTTTATTGTGGTGTTTTTCTCAAAAAATAATTAATTACAAGTAATTAAAAGCAATTGTCATTTTTATATGAAATTTTGTCCAAAAGAGGAAAGATCCTGTCAAATTATCCAGTGTTACAATTGCAACAGAGATAATTTATTGTTTGATAAAGTCAAATGTGATGTCATATTTTGAAAACAAAGAAATGTTAGCCTTTTGACTGTTTGGTTGAAAATTGAGCGCTTTATCGCATTTTTTTACTTGTGAGAGGGAAGAGTTCGCGTCAATGCGCAGTGGTCTTCATCATCTTTAGGCTGATTTTTTCATTTATCTTTCATTTATGAGGTTAGGATCTTACTGTTTTTGCATCGATTTGATTGATTAATGCGCAGGTTTGCCCCTGCGCATCATATCTGTATTGAAGTGGTTAAATTGTACACACTACGGCCCAGCTACCGTCACTGCCCGGTGTTGAGTTGCTCCACCAGTTGGCTTGGTAAACGACGCCGTTGTAGATGATTTTATCGCCTTGGTTGGCATGGCTCGGGTTGCCAGCCCAATCAGTCTGTGGCCAGTTAGGGTAGGTGTTGATACCCGTCGTATCACAGGTCCCGTCGCCACCACCGCTACCGTCGCCGATAGAGCCTAGTGGTAAGTCGGGTTGTTCGAACTTAAATGCGAAGTCCTTGCCTCCAATGCTGACACTATAGTTGGCCGGGCCTGATATCGGCAGGTAGTAAACCATATCGAGCTCGTACGTACCGCCGGCAGGAAGACTTTTCCAGCTAGGCAAGGTGAAGGCAACTCGGTGCATTACACCTTCCAAGCCTCCAATGTTGTTGGCCCGGGTATGGCCCGATGCGATGACCGTTAAGCCGCCACCAGATTGATCTTTGGCGTTATCAGGTGATGAGGTTGGAATATCAAACTGGAATTCAGTTCCGCCCGGTATATCTTGGCCAGTGTTGTTGGTGAAGGTGAGTTTTGGGTTGATAGGGTAGTTCTGATCACCAACCTTGAAGCCCGATACGTCAACGGCAATATCCAGTGCTTCTGTAGGAATCGCGCCTGTGGCAATTTTATTGCCATAAGGCGTGGCTGCTTTGAATTTCTCGTAAATGGCCTTGGTCATGGTATTACCCATGTGGTATTCGCCATTGCCTGTCTGACAAGCATTTTCTGTTGTGTCCACAGTCGTGCGGTTGCCATTAGCATCGAGTAGGTAGCAGTTATAGTCGCCCGCCAGCTCCCAGAACATGATCCCGCCGATCTCTTTGTCGACTACATAATCGGCTTTGACATTGATGGATGCCTTATCTTCCGTAGATAGGAAGACTTGCTTGTCGGCATTCCACAGCCAAGGAGCTACAGCAACGTTATCATAGTGGCGAGTGTACGTACCAACCAGCTGGTGATCAGGGTTGTTCGTCGGGTCGAGATTGTACGCTGTGCTATAGCTGCCAAAGATACCTTGGGCAAGGTTCATGGCATGCCACATTGGGTTTGAACCAGCGCCCATTTCCTCGCCGGCAGCGTTCTTGTCGTGCCACAAATTATCGATACCAACGGCACCATTGCCACAGTTGTTTTTCTCGCCTTCGCCAGTTCCAGGGGCACATAATGATTGGTTAGGTAGGGCTGCACGGCCCCAAAGCCCATTTTCACCGCCGGTTACCCCCTGCCAGCCACGGGTATAGTAAGGTACCCCAATATTAATACGTCCAGCAGGCATCGAGCCACGGAAGTAGTGATAGGCCCAGTCCGTGTTTAGGTAGCCAATACCGCCATAAGCGGCAGTATCATAGACGTTCCACTGTGCAAGCTCCGAGTCTTTTCCTGTGTCGAATAGGGCGGCATTGTGGCCGACATGGTCATTCCATGCGCCGTGTAAGTCATAGGACATGATATTGACATAGTCGAGGTATTTAGTGACATCAAAGTCCTCCATACCGCGCAGCAGGTAGCCCGAAGAGGGAGCGGCGATAGTCAGCATATAGTGGATGCCGTCTTGAGCTGAAGCCTGATCCAGTTTTTGACGAAGTACTTTCATTAGCTCTTGATACGATGCCCATAGGTAGGCACGTCGGGGCTCCATGAAGGCTTTATCATCAGGGTTACCGGCACCAGCCATCGAGGTTGGGTATTCATAGTCGATGTCCAGGCCATCGAATTGATATTGGCGCATCATCGCGACTGCCGAAGTGGCAAACTTCTCAATGCCGGCGTGGTTGATTGTGCCATCTGCATTGGTAGTCATGGTATAGAACCCGCCATCGGCAACTCGGTTGCCGTTAGCGTCAAAGTGGCCACCGGTTTCTGCCCAGCCACCGATAGAAATCAGAGTCTTAACATCGTGCTTCTTTTTGTAGGTAGCGAGTGCGCCAAAGTGTCCCTTGAAGCCGAGGGTTGGATCAATTTCCACTCCTGGCCACTCTTTGCCAGTTGCCGGGTTGGCGGGATCAGTTACATCGCCAACATTGACCTTGCCGTCGCTGCCGATACTAACAAAGGCGTAGTTAATATGGGTTAACTGCTGCCAAGGAATATCACTGACCAAGTAAGCGGCCTGTGGGTCATCGCCACTGCGCCAGCTAGTGAAATACCCTATGACTCGGCGAGGGTGATCAGCCCCCATGATCTCGCGGCCATTTTCATCATAAATGGTGCAATAGGGGACGTTAATATCGGGTGTTTGGTACAAGCCGTCGGGACGGCAGTTTGGTCCGTCGATGCTCGCTAGGCTTGACGCGATGGGAGTCATTGCTGCAATGGCATTGAAAGCCGCCATACACGAAACAGCGAGGGTGCTGAGTTTGAGTATTCGAGTTATCGCTTGTCCTTGTTTCAGATGTTTCATTGAAAATTCCTTACTTGTTGACACGCATTAATTGAATTTGTAGGCGGCATCTAGCTCTTATGTTGCGCCGTGAAAAAAGTATAAAAGGAATGTTGGAAGGGATGTGCTAAATTGTTGATTTTTTCGTGTCACTTCGCAGTGTGTTGCTTTTATTTTGAAATGTTCAAGAGCTTAATTTGCACCGTGAACCGATAATGGTGAAATTTATGTCGCTTTAGAGACGAAAGCGGAAAGAACGAATGACGTATTCCAGGTCTGAAATTAGGTACCAGATGGTCTTGCTGCCGAAAGGTTTCAACCGATAAATGCTGATTGTCGGAGAGGCGGTATTTGGGGGGAGTATTGGTGATGCCAGTGTAGAAAAAAGAGCCCGAAGGCTCTTTTTGCAAGATTACTCTTGGTTGATTTTTGCTTTGAAGCGCTCACGTGTTGCTTCATCAGCTTGTTCATACCAGTAATTAAGCATGTTTTCAGCCACATTACGTGTCTGCTGCGGGTCAACAGGTGGCTTAGGTGACGTCCCTGCCGGTTGAGCGGTCGCCGGAAGTGTCACTGGTACTGCCGTTGTTGCTGCAGCAACCGCAGCTGCTTTGCCTGACTGGTTGTAAACGGCAACTTCTTTTTCAAAGTCACGGCCAAACTGAATGCCTGACTTAATCAGCTTATCTTGTTCAAAGCTGATTTTTTCGCCGTCGGCTGCAATCAGGGCCAACTGCGGAGATCTTTCAAATTTACGTGCATCTTGTCCGGTACGCAGCTTTGGCAGATCGAGTTTCAATGTTGTGTCGCTGGCCTCGAACTTAACAATGATAACCTCTGATTTGAATAGGTAATCATCGCCATTTTCACGCAGCGAGTCGATATACCTGAATGCAAACTGGTTGACACCATTGGGTAGCGTTAACGTGTCGTTGCCGTCTTGCTCAACACCATTAACCACAACAAGATCCGCGGGATAAGGGAGTTCAAGTTTAACATCAGCAAGAGAGGAGAAGCTAATGCCGCAAGCTGCAATAGCCATTAACGCTGTACGAAATTTCATAGCGGTTCCTTGAAAAACAATGTCCGAAATAAGAGGTTTTTTATCGGTATTCTCCTAGCAGTTTGTCGCTAGGTAGCTGAATAAGGGCTGAATACTGACTTTGATGCCCATTTTTATACCTAAGTAAACTCGCTGAATCCAGCAATTTGAAATCACTTGGGTATAATGTCCGCGAATATAACACTTTGTTAGACGTAATGCTTATACATAGCTTACGTTTCTTATGGATAGCACAATACAATGGATATGTCGTTATTACAGGCGAGCCTGCTGATCGGAACCGGTTTTCTGGCAGGGATCATCAATACCTTAGCCGGCGGCGGCTCTAACCTAACACTTCCTGCTTTAATGGTAATGGGGATGCCCGCTGAGGTGGCAAATGCAACCAATCGGGTGGGGGTAGCCGTACAAGGCTTGACGGCTCTGATCGGTTTTCGTCGTCACGGCAAGCTGGAAACATCGGATACACCAGCCATATTGCTGCCGACAATCATTGGTGGCTTATTGGGGGCTGTAGGGGCTGCTTATGCCCCTTCGACGTGGATAAAGCCATTGCTGCTGGGCACCATGCTGACAATGGCACTGGTCATTTTAATTCGCCCGGCGATCGTTGCACCGCCTGCGGGGACGGAACCCAAAAAAGTTAAAGATACCCCTAGTTCATGGTGGGGGCTGGGTTTGGCTGGCTTCTATGGCGGTTTTGTCCAAGCCGGGGTCGGGTTTGTATTGCTGGCGGCGCTCGCAGGGACACTTCGCTATGATCTGGTGCGTGCGAATGCATTGAAAATGCTATGTGCGCTGGCTTTTACACTCGTGGCTTTGGTGCTGTTCATTATGGAAGATCTGGTGTTGTGGGGACCAGGCTTGATCCTCGCGGCAGGGACGATGGTGGGCTCCCATATTGCTGTAAAAATGGCGATTTCAGCCCGGCCAGAAACACTGAAATGGTTCCTGTTCGTGATGACACTATGTGGTTCTGCTGCCGCGATGCTATCCGGTTAGGCAATGCACCGAGCCTCTAGCGCCCTATGGCAATAGGCGATGGATAAATAAAAGCCAGCAAATTATTACTGCTGGCTTTTGGGGCTGATAGCTCAAGAGCAAGATATGTGTTACTTCACGTAACAGGCAAAACCTTTGAGGTAGAAGCCTTCAGGGTAAGCACTGTCTAGAGGGTGATCGGCCGCTTGGCTGAAGCGCTCGATAAACTGTACTTCACGGTTGGCATCCAAAGCTGCGTCGGCAATGATCTTCTGGAACAAGTTGTTATCCATCAGGCCTGAGCAAGAGTAGGTCAGCAGGGTACCGCCAGGCTTCAGGATCTGCATCGCCAGCATATTGATGTCCTTGTAGCCACGGCATGCGCCGACCAGCTGAGATTTAGACTCGGCAAACTTCGGTGGATCCATGATAACAACATCAAACAGCTCGCCACGCTCGCGGTATTCGCGCAGCAGCTTGAACACATCGGCATTGAGGAATTCGGCATTCTCAAGCGGGTAGCCGTTGGCCTCGGCATTCATACGTGCCGTATCAAGAGCCGGCTGGGAGACATCAACATTGACTACTTGGCTGGCACCGCCTTTTAGGGCATAAAGGCCGAATCCGCCGGTATAACAGAAACAGTTAAGTACGCGCTTGCCGTTGACATATTTAACTGCTGCTTCGCGGCTGTCGCGCTGGTCTAGGTAAAAGCCGGTTTTGTGGCCACCCACGATATCGACATTGATCTTGACGCCATTCTCTTCGATGGTGACAAATTTCGGCGGCTCTTCACCGGACAGTACACCGGTACGCTGCTTAAGACCTTCTTTCTTGCGCACTGATACATCAGAGCGCTCGTACACGCTACATTCTGGGTAGCAAATGTTGAGGGCCTCAACCAAGGCGTCTTTTTGCGCCTCGGCACCAGCGCTTAGCAGCTGGCACACAAGGAAGTTCTGGTAGCGGTCGATCGTAATACCAGGCAAGCCATCTGACTCAGCGGCAATCAAGCGGTAACCGGTCAGGCCGTCACGGGCGGCAAGAATGTCACGTAAACCTTGGGCGGTTTTCAGGCGGTTGACGAAGAAATCCACATCGATTTTTTCGCTACGGTCAAAGGTCCATACTCGAACGCGAATTTGAGATTGCGGAGAAAAAGCACCGCGTGCTAACCACTCACCTTTGTGGTCGAAGATATCAACGGTTTCGCCAAGCGATGGCTTGCCTTCGACCCGCTGAATCCCGCGCGAGAAGACCCATGGATGGCGGCGGCGAAGTGATTTTTCACGGCCTTTAACCAGATAAATTGAAGCTGTCATGACTTGCCCAGTATGGAGTAAGGAATGGGGGCGTATTATGTTGTCGAAACCACATAAAATCAAATTTATATAGCCAAGCAACTTCAGGGTGGTGGTTGAGCGGGTATGACTTAGATATAGTTAAAGGCAGTGCCGGTGATTGGCACTGCCTGGTGGCTAGGGATTAGACTTTTAGGCCTTGCATTAGTGATTCCAACGCCTCAGCTTGCTTATTGAGTTGTTCAATGTCGCTGGCGGAAGCATTGATCGCACCGCAGATTTGATGGGACTGGCTTCGCACCTGCTCGACATTGCTCGCAATGTTATCGGCTACGGCTCCTTGTTGCTCGGCGGCGGCGGCAATTTCGGTACTGCGATCAGAGATATGCTGGTTACGCTCGGTGAGATGTGATATTTCATTGTCGACTGAGCTCATCAAAGCTTCACTGTTTTGTGTATTGTCGACCGTATTTTGCATAACGGCCATCAATTTTCGGCTATTTTGCTGTAGCGCCTCGATCATCTGCTGAATTTCGACGGTGGCACTCTGGGTCCGGCCTGCCAAAGTGCGAACTTCATCGGCAACGACGGCAAAGCCTCGCCCTTGCTCGCCAGCTCGGGCAGCTTCAATGGCGGCGTTCAACGCTAGGAGGTTGGTTTGTTCTGAAATGCCATTGATGGTGGTGACCACATCGTCGATTTTGGCAGCGTTGGTATCCAGCTCGGCAACGGCATCCGCCGCTTGGCTGATCTCCTCGCTAAGGTGGCTGATAGCGTTGCGCGTTTGGTTGACTTGGGCACGGCCTTGCTCAGACACTTGTTGTGCTTCGCGTGTTTGCTCCGAGGTTTGGTGGGCATGGGACGCGACTTCGCGGATAGAGGTTGCCATCTCTTCGGTCGCACTGGCTAGGGAGTCAAGGTGCTGCTGCTGCGAGGATGACAGCTGCTCGCTGCCTTGGCTGCGCTGGCGCAAGCTGCTGCTGATCTGTTGCATCAGCGCAATGGCTTGCTGGGTAGCCTGAACCAGTTGCTGCTCCCGCTCGCTAACCCGATCGATAGTAATGGCAATGGTGCTGAATTCATCCCGAACCTTGAAGAAGTTCATGCGATTGGTTAAGTCACCATCGGCAAGGCTTTGCAGCGCCTTGTTGGTGGTAAACATGGCACCGCCAATGAAGGTCATGATGTAGTACACCGCAGCCAGCGTGACCAGCAGGATACTTGCCATTACCGTCCATTGGCCTGTGGTGACGTGGCCAAATAGCCCGGCAGCGGTGTCGGATGAAATGGTGTAGTTCATGTTGCTGACAAAGGCGGAGATATCCCCCTGGCCTACATGGAGGTTAGTGTTGGTGAGCAGCCGCTGGGCATCGGTTTGGCTAATTTGCTGCTGTGACAACAGGGACGCGGTGGTTTCTAGTTGCTGAGTCGTGATTTCAATACGTTGCTGGCTGGCACTATCGGCTAATATAGTAGCGACGCTGATTAGTGCGATAACGGGCAGCAGGAACAACAAGTAGAATTTTTCCTGTAGGGTGATATGGATTAAGTAGCGGTCGATCCATCTAAAGGCGACTTCTTTCATATTAATTCCTAAATCAGAAGCTTATAGCATTATATTTTGCGAGTATTTTATTGTTATCGTTTTGAGAGTAGGAAGCTTGAGGTGATTTATGTCACAAATTTGTGTAAAGGCACTAATAACCGGTATGGTTCAAGGGGTTGGCTTCAGGTTTCATACCGCCCATGAAGGGCTGAAATGCGGCTTGACCGGATACGCGAAGAACTTACCGGATGGCAGTGTGGAAGTAATGGCATGCGGGCCAGAAGAACAGGTAAAACAGCTGCTTGGTTGGCTGGAGACAGGGCCAAGAACGTCCAGTGTCTATAATGTGGCGTGGGAACAAATCGACTGGCGTCACTACGACGGCTTTGAAATTATGTAGTTTATTCTGCTGGGACTGGCGTTAGTCGCGCATCGCGGCAACAAAAGGCGAGTGGAGGTCACCCGCATTTTGTCAGTGAATGGATCGTAATTGATTCGCTGAGCGATTAGATACACTTCACGGGTTTTGGCAGGCCTGCCAGTTTGGTTGCTTGCTTTGCCGGACCTTTCGGGAAAAGCTTGTACAGGTAGCGTGAACTGCCTTTCTCTTCGCCGTATTTTTTTGCCATTGCCTTGACCAGCATTCTTATAGCCGGAGATGTATTGAATTCTTGATAGAATTCACGAACAAAACGCACCACTTCCCAATGGGCTTCGGTCAGTGTGATACCTTCTTCATCAGCCAGTACAGGGACCAGAGCCTCACACCAGTCGCTGGTGTTTTTTAGGTAACCGTGAGCGTCGGTTTCTATTTGTTTACCTTCAAATTCAAGCATGTTTGCCTCGCATATAGAACGGCCAAAGCATAGTGATATTCAAGGTTGGCTGCAAGGTTACGGCTATAAAAAAAGCGCCTTGCGGCGCTTTTTCGTCATTTCGATGAACGAAGCTATGATTAGTCGTTACTGCCCATTACGCCTAGGATTTGCAGCAGGCTCAGGAACAGGTTGTAGATAGAAACATACAGCGTCACTGTTGCTGAGATGTAGTTTGTTTCACCACCACGAACAATGTTCTGGGTTGTTAGCAGGATAGCTGCTGATGAGAACAGCACGAACATACCACTGATCGCCAGTGACAGCATAGGCAGCTGGAGGAAGATGTTGGCAATCACCGCAACGATGATGGCAACAAAGCCCGCCATTAGCATACCGCCAAGGAAAGAAAGATCACGCTTGGTGGTTAGCGCGTAGGCCGAACAGGCCATAAAGGTCAGTGCCGTACCGCCGAGTGCTGGAACGATAGCATGGCCTAGGCCTGCACCCACGTACATGTTAAGAATCGGCCCTAGGGTGTAGCCCATGAAGCCTGTTAGCGCGAAGGTAAAGACGATACCCATACCGCTGTTTCGGTTTTTCTCAGTCAGGAACATCAGACCGTAGAAGCCAACCAGTGTGATGATCAAGCCCGGGTGAGGTAGATTCATCGCCATTGCAAAACCTGCCACGACAGCTGACCATACAAGCGTTAGAGACAGAAGAAAATAAGTGTTACGTAGAACCTTGTTTGTAGAAAGTACGCTTTCGTAAGCTGTGCCACGATTGACAATACGATCGTTCATAAATAGTCCCCTCAGGGTTAGATATGTGATTGCTAATGTAAGTGTATATTGGGGCTTTTCATCGTTATTGCAAGCCGTCTATCAAATTAATGTGGCTGCCCCCAAACAATAACCGTCAGTGTAACGGTATGACCTGAATGATACTTAACAATTCCTTATCTTTGTGGTCGAAGTTGTAAATGAATGTTACAGCACATTCTTGCTGCGCCTCAATAAGTGAGTGTTTAATATACGCTTTAATGCAGTATTTGGTTCAAGAACAGCTGTGTCCGATCGGATTGTGGGTTATCGAAAAATGCTTGTGGGGTGTTTTCCTCAATAATTTCGCCCATGTCCATGAAGATCACCCGATCGGCAACCTGGCGGGCAAATCCCATTTCGTGGGTGACGCAAATCATCGTCATTCCTTCATTGGCAAGTTCAACCATGACATCCAGTACTTCCCTGACCATTTCAGGATCGAGTGCTGAGGTCGGCTCGTCGAATAGCATGACTTGCGGCGTCATACATAGGGAGCGGGCGATGGCGACGCGCTGCTGCTGGCCGCCGGAAAGCTGCCCGGGGTATTTGTTGGCTTGTTCGGGGATCTTTACCCGTTCCAAGTATTGCATGGCGATTTGCTCGGCCTCTTTCTGCGGCATTTTCTTCACCCAAATAGGGGCCAAGGTACAGTTTTCGAGAACGGTGAGGTGGGGAAAGAGGTTGAAGTGCTGGAAGCACATGCCCACTTCGCGTCGAACAAGCTCAATGTTTTTCAGATCGCTGGTCAGCTCGTTGCCAGCGACAATAATCTGCCCTTGCTGGTGCTCTTCCAAACGGTTGATACAGCGGATAAGCGTTGATTTTCCTGAGCCTGACGGGCCGCAGATAACGATTTTTTCGCCTTTTTTGACCGTGAGGTTAATGTCTTTGAGGACATGGAAATCACCGTACCATTTATTTACTTCGGTCATGGTGATCATAGCTGCATGGCCAAGTGAGTTGTTTACACTGTTATCGCGTTGCGTATTGTCTGTCATATTATCCCTCTTTATGACCTAGCGCTTATGACCGGTATGGAGTTTGTTTTCCAGATAAATGCTGTATCTCGACATACCAAAGCAGAAGATCCAGAACACCAGCGCCACGAAGACATAGCTTTCTGTCGCGAAGCCCAGCCACTTGGGATCGGTGTTGGCAGCTTGCCCGATCCCAAGGACATCGAACATGCCGATAATGAGCACTAGGCTGGTATCTTTGAAAAGGCCGATGAAGGTGTTGACGATGGCCGGAATACTGATTTTCAGTGCTTGTGGCAAAACGATCAAAGACATCTTCTTCCAATAGCCAAGCCCCAGCGCATCTGCTGCTTCATATTGTCCGGAGGGGATAGCCTGCAACCCGCCGCGAACCACTTCGGCCATGTAGGCTGCGCTAAATAGCACCACCCCAATTAATGCCCTGAACAGTTTGTTGGTTTCGGTTTCGGCACTAAGGAAAAGAGGCAGCATGACGGATGCCATAAAAAGCACAGTAATAAGCGGCACACCGCGCCAGATCTCGATATAAACCGTACACAGGCTGCGGATCACCGGCATATTCGAACGTCTACCCAATGCCAGTGCGATACCGATCGGAAGGGAGACGACGATGCCGACAATGGCAATGATCAAGGTGATCAGCAAGCCTCCCCAGAGGTGTGTTTCAACCACGGGAAGGCCAAAGATGCCACCGTAGAGCAGGCCGGCAATGATGAAAGGGTAAACATTGACGAAGAATAACCAAATCCACGTTCGGCGCGGTGTTTTCTCATAGCCGAGCAAGGCCATGAATATAGCCAAAGTGACGTAAAACAACTGTGGCCGCCACAACTCTTCCTGGGGATAGAAGCCAAACATGAACTGCTTGAAGCGAACGGAGATAAACACCCAGCAAGCACCGTTACGGTGGCAGTCATCCCGGCTCGTGCCGACCCAGTCAGCCTGGAGCAACGCCCAGTCGACAATGTTCCAGATAGCCATGATGGCCAAATAGCCCAGGATGAGAGTCATCAAGCTGTTGACCATGCTGGAAAACAGGTGCTTGCGTAGCCAGCCGACTATACCGACCGTATTGGCTGGTGGAGGCAAGTCGGGGCGAAATTGATGTTGATGCATTTCCACGCCTCCTAACGTTCAACCAGTGCGACTTTGCGGTTGTAGATATTCATCAGCAGTGAAGTAAACAAGCTGAGGGCGAGATATACCGCCATGGTCATGGCAATAATCTCGATGGCTTGCCCGGTTTGGTTGAGTGTTGTACCGGCAAAGACCGAGACCAGATCGGGGTAGCCAATAGCCATTGCCAATGATGAGTTTTTGGTTAGATTGAGATATTGGCTGGTAAGTGGCGGGATGATGATTCGCAAGGCTTGTGGGATCACAACCAACCGCAGGGTTTTACCTTGAGGCAAGCCGAGAGAAAGCGCAGCCTCTGTTTGTCCGTGGCTGACCGCGTTGATCCCGGCCCGGACAATTTCTGCAATGAACGATGCGGTGTAGATACTCAAGGCAAGTAGCAGCGCAGCCAACTCGGGAATAATGCCGATGCCTCCTCTGAAGTTGAAGCCTTTGAGTTCGGGGACTTCTAGGTAAACCGGTTGTCCGCTGGCGAAATAGCTAAAGGTGGGGAGCACGACCAAGAGGCTGAGAGATACCCAGAGAATAGGGGATTGCTGACCAGTCGCTTTTTGCTTTTTTTTGGCGTAGATGGCATAGCTTATGCCCGATACTATTGCTGCTATCAGGGCAAGGCCGATCCAGTAGGCATTTGGTCCGAAAACAGGCTTGGCAAAATACAGACCGCGAACATTAAGAAAGACACTTTCGCCGAAGCTGAGGCTGTTGCGGGGTGAGGGCAGTGCCTGTAACACGGCAAAATACCAGAAAAAAATTTGCAGCAACAGCGGGACATTACGGAATATTTCGATATAGACGGCGGCAAAGCGGCTGACCAGCCAATTTGACGATAGCCGAGCGATCCCGATGATAAATCCAAGAAGGGTGGCCAGCAGAATGCCGAGTACAGAAACAAGGGCTGTATTAAGCAGACCGACAAAAAATGTCCGGCCATAGCTGTAGGTCTCGTCATAATCTATCAGACTCAGACCAATACCAAACCCAGCTTCTTGACTGAGGAAGCCAAACCCAGTTGCAATGCCTCGTTGATCAAGGTTGGTCAGGGCATTGTTGATGATGGAGTAGACAAAGTAGCACAGTGCTGCAGCAGCAAGAGCCTGAAACAGCACAGAACGAAAAGTAGGGTTATACAACAGCTTTTTTGTATTCTTCGCGGCCAAAACAACACATCCTGTGTAAAAGAAAACGCTGACCGGAGGGGGCATCCCCCCTCCCGATTAACTAGCAATCGCAATGATCACTAGCGCATTGGCGGCGCATATAACAGCCCGCCATCATTCCATAGGGCGTTGATACCACGCTTGATTTCCAGCGGAGAGCTCATGCCGACAGTACGCTCAAAGCTTTCACCGTAGTTGCCGACCTGCTTGATGACCTGGTAGGCCCAGTCATCATTGAGGCCAAGGCCTTTCCCTTTGGGGCCGTCAGCGCCAATCAAGCGGCGGATGTTGGGATCATTGGACATTTTCATGTCGTCGACGTTGTGCGATGACACCCCAAGCTCTTCAGCGGTAATCATGGCATTCAGCGTCCATTTCACAATATTGAACCACTGGTCGTCCCCTTGACGGACTGCGGGACCGAGAGGCTCTTTGGAAATGATATCTGGCAGTACTACTGCCGAAGATGGATCCGGCAGGTTGAGTCGCAGGGCATATAAGCCAGATTGATCCGTGGTTAGCGCATCGCAGCGGCCGGCTTCAAAGCCTTTTACCGTTTGGGCGGCTGTATCGAAGACAACAGGGGTGTATTTCATTTCGCGATGGCGGAAGTAATCTGCGAGGTTGAGCTCTGTTGTGGTTCCTGACTGCACGCATACGGCTGCGCCATCGAGCTCGGCGGCACTTTCGATTTCAAGGGCTTTGTTGATCATGAAGCCTTGGCCGTCATAGTAGTTAACACCGGCAAAGTTGATCCCCAAGGCGGTATCACGGTGAAGGGTCCAGGTCGTATTGCGCGATAACAGGTCAATTTCACCCGACTGCAGAGCAGTAAAGCGCTCTTTAGCAGTCAGCGGGATATATTTCACCTTGGTTTTATCGCCCAGGATAGCGGCTGCCACTGCCTGGCAGAATTCCACATCAAGACCTTCCCATTCGCCTTTTTCATTGGGGTTGGAAAAGCCCGGCAAACCGGTTGTTACTCCGCACTGGAGATATCCTTGCTTCTGCACTTTGGCCAAGGTCTCTGAGCTAGCAGTAGAGGTTGGCGCACTGTCGCTGTCACCAGCCTTTGCCGCAAGCTGGTTTTCAAGCTCTGCAATTTTAGCTTTAAGCTCCTCCGCACCTGACTCAACAGTTTCAACGGTACCGCCTGTGGCTTGCGCAAGCTGTTGCTCAAGGGTTTCAATTTTGCTCTGTAGCGATTGGATCATTTCTTGATCCTGACTGTTTCCACCACTATCACAGCCAGCAAGAATGAGAGCAAGAGCTGATGCGGCCAAGGTTGAGCTGAGGGTTTGCTTCATAATTACGTCCTGTTATTCCTTATCATGAGAAATTGACGTTTTATCGCCATTATTAACAGTTACATCCAAAAGCGTATCCCCGTGATTTATCCACCTAATGGGCACTTTCTTTCAGTTGTAAAAAATAACTGCCTGTTTTTCTGTCACTATTCAGTATAGAAATAGTTTGAAATAGTTCTAGTTAATAAATTGTTAATAGGGATGTGGTGGGGGAAATGAGAGATGGCGCGCAAATCAGTACCCAAAAATAAAGCCCCGCAACGGCGGGGCTTGAGGTTATGTTGGCAGTATACCTTAGCGGTAAACGTTGATCTTCACTGTGGCCACGTTAGATTCATTGCCTTTGGTGTCTTTGACACTGTAAGTCATGCTCATCTCGTAGTCTTTCAGCGGTGTGATCGAAATGCTGCCATCGAAGTGGATGCTGTAACGACAATCTCGGCTGCTAGGGGCATTGTGAATCACAATGCTGCGTGGGTCGATGGCGTAGTCACCGGCCACATCATTGTCTAGCGGCTTGATCTTCGTGGTAAAGCCGTATTTGGCTGAAACAGCATCATCCTTGGCTGCCAGGTACTTAGGTGCTGGCTCTGGCTCCGGTGCCGGCTCATTGTATACCGGTGACTGGTAGTCAGGCTCAGCACCATCAAGGAATGGCTTGAGCGGTTCCAGACCTTTCGCGGCACGGCCGTAAGCACCCACCATTGGAATTTCGATCCACTCTTCTTTCGGTGAGCCGTTGAGGTTGGTTTCGGCCAAGAACTCATCCCCTTCAACACCGTTCGGGATGAACAGCTGTGGATGGTCAAATGGTGCTTTTTCTTGGCGTACGCGCTCATCGGTCAGCGATTTCAAGAAGGCAACCAGTGCTTTCTTCTCGTAGTCTGTTAACCCTAGGCTGCGAATGTCTGGGTCGAGGTTAGACGTGATATCGCCAAAGCCCGATGAATCGCCAAGGCCTTCACTGAAGCGGTTACCACCGCGGTTGTAGAATTCGACAACTTGCCAGAGTGTCGACATACTCCCGTTGTGCATGTAAGGACCGGTTAGTTCGATGTTACGGAGCGTAGGGGTCTTGACTGCACCGTGAATGGCGGTACGTGCGTTACCTTCCAGTACCAGCGTTTTAAGTGCGTTGGTTTGGGCTGCTGAGTCGCAAGGTTCGTCTGCAAGCACCTTGGCCTCGAAGGTACAAGGATCAACCTCAAAGTTATCTGGTACATCGTTACCTAACAACTTCTCGATAAACTGCTGGGTATGCGACAGAGGATTGCCCCAAGGGTCTTTCCCTCCTAAGACCAGGTCCCGAGTGGTTGGCGATACGCCGATGTTGTAGAAGCCGTTGTCATAGAGCGAGATCCCCCCGTCTCCCATGTGCATCCGCTCAACCAGGCCTTCCTCCTGTTCTTCTGCAATCAAGTGCGTCATGGCTTTCGAGAATTCCGGACCACTGTGGCAGTTCACACATTTTCCTTTGTCGACGAATACCTCCAGGCCTTTTTTCTCCAGGGTGGTTAGAGCATATTGGTCGCCATCCATATAACGGTCAAAGCGGGAATCATCCGAGATCAAGGTTTTTTCGTACAGCTGGATAGCCAAGCCCCAGAACAAGCTGAAGTTTTGCTCCATCTGGCTGTAGCCGTCAAAGTCTTGATCTGAGCCCCAGTACTCGATGTTGAAAGCGTCTTTGATCATCTCCTTGTATCGAGAACGAAGGCCATCGTTTGGATAGCTTGAGTCGTATCCCAAGACACTGTCCGATCGGTCAACCTGCTGTAGCCCAAGCGGTTTGAGATTAAGCAATTTTCTGCCCATGTCTCTGAAGGCCTTGTTGGCACAGGTCATTTCGAACGCGCTGCCCGGAGGGCCAACAGCCTGCGAGGCTGCACTGGAGTTAATCAGATCCACTTCTTTCTGGCTGACATATTTGGTATACGGGTCGAAATGAAGTACCCTGGCGTCTTTGTTGCGACGGCCAAATGGGTCAACCCCGTTGAAGGTATTATTGGCCCGACCATCCCAGAAGTTACGGAAGTTGAAAATGGCATTGATAACGGTCGGCGTATTACGAGGTTCGACACGACGAGTGCTCACGTCCCCGACATGGAAGATATCCTTGACCGTATCACAGGTTTCACGGCGGTCCGAGTACCTTGGGTCGCCGAAGCTGCCGCCGTAAAGTTCGTCAAATACCAGCCCCTCAACCCCTTGCGAAGAGACAACATCGTCGGAATCGAATAGGACTTCTGAATTGCGATCATCAGGATTGGCGTAGACACGGAAAGGGAAGTCATTGGGGACTAACGTATAGTTAGGTCCACCGATTCCCGTTTGAGTTGGATCAAAAATCTCCCTTTTGGTCTCATCGACATTGTTGAGACCCGGACTGATTTGGTTTTTAGTCCGGTTATCGGCACCGGCACTGTAGTGACAGCTTGCACAAGCTTGCCCCTGACTACCTGCCTGCATGTCCCAGAATAGCGCCTTGCCAAGTTTTATGGCTGCTTTTTCATTTTTTACATATTCATCGAGCCCTGGTACGGGAGCCGGTTTAATGCCTTTGAGTGAGCCGAGGCCTGATAAATCAGGTCCTTCAACCACTTCGGCATTGACACTGGCGATACCGGTAGTCAACCCAAACATTGAAGCTGCTACTAAGGCTGTTAGTCGATGACGTTTAAATAACGTACTGTTCTTCATCACTCACCCCTAACGTCCAAAACGAACTGTTGCTTTTATGTACGAGAAAACCTCGTGCAATAAAGATGAGTGAAATCTGGGTTCTTAATTATCAGTTTTGTGAAATCTGCATGAGATAAAAATATGGGGGAAATAACTATAAGAGAAATAGCATCACAAGTTGGAATAGAGAGTGGAATTGCAACAGTTATTAAAAATAAATAATAAAGAAAGCCGCGAAGTTAAAGAAAAACCGAATAGGAATATTGTAGGGAAAGGTGGTTAAAATCAATTAATACAAAAGGGTATGATAAGCTTGTGTCAAGCTTGAACCAACTGTACCAAGCTTGCTTAAATAATACTTGAAACAAAGGTTGGGAATGTATCTTGGAATATTGAATGAGAATTCTTGGATGAGAAGAAAAAGTAAAAGCACAGCAAGGCTGTGCTTTTTTCTTGGTGCGCCGAGCATGGCGTTGTTCTAGGAGGTGAAAGTCCTCTACGGGCTCAGTCGAGCGAGAACCGTTAGCCTATGCAAGGGTGTCCACCGTGAGGTGGGATCTGAAGGAAGCAAACGGCAAAACTT
>NZ_PYME01000023.1:0-96949 GCF_003025515.1 Photobacterium gaetbulicola
AATTGACTGTGCCGATATAGCCGAAGCTATTTCGTATTGGTCACTCAGTTTCATTGATAATTCTTTTGTTGACTATCATTTCACGAGTGCCCACACAGATTGCATGGTCAAATTGTTAAAGAACAATGTTTGCCACAACCGCTCTAATTCAGTGCTTTGCCGTGACAACGGAGGCGCATTATAGAGACTTAATTGGTTTTGGCAACACTATAAATTCAATTATTTTGTCAAAACGAATCAATCGCTCACTTATTAACCAATAAATGCACTACTAGCGGAAATATCAAACTACACCTCAGCTTGTTCTTCTATTCGCGTTACCAGCTCTGCAGGTAATTCCAATGCTTTGGCCAGCTCATCGAGGTAAGCCCGCTCCAAAAAATGGTCTACATCTATTGCTAGAAGAGAAACCAGATAGACTTCCGATGCCAAAGCCATATTATCCACCTGCTGGCTAAGTGCATTGGGATCCAACGGCGCATCGACCCAGCGCAAAATAGCGGTTTCGCTATCACCCCCAAAATCCTGCTCGGCGGCCCAATTGGCGATGGCGGCTCGTTCCTGAACATCTATGTGCCCATCCGCTTTGGCTGCAAATACCATCGCCTGAAGCAGTAAACCAGCTTTGTCATCCAGTTGCTGTTGGAAAGCAGGTTCCGATGTTGCAGATGTCACTGGCACAGATTCATCTTGCTGCCATTTTTTGTAAGCCTGGTAAGCCAACGTCCCCACCAACGCCGTTCCCCCGACAGCCGCTGCTTGGGTACCGTATTTTTTTGCGAGTTTACGGGTTTTCTTATTGCCCAAAAGCGCACCGACTAACCCACCGCCTAATGCTCCTTTGAGCAAGTCGCTCGACGCCCCAGCCTGTATACCTGAATGCGCCTTTCCTCTCTCCAGATATTTACTTGCTTCGCCCAACAATTTATCCATCATGGTTTTCATACATCCTCCCGTTGCCATATATCTTCAAGCATTTACTAAAAAATCAATAAAAAAGCAGGAAAAAGAAGTGAGACTATCGCCTGATATAGAAAGGCGATATCAACAATACGTAGCCTAGATTGGCGGGGATGAATATGAAGTGAAGACAAAGTAAAGGAATGTAAAGAGCCCTCCATAAGGAGGGCTTGAGGGATTAAACAGGCTACTTATTGTTTGGCTTCAATTTGACCGTCGGTTGCAACAATATTAATTGGCTTACCCGTAACAAACTTGCCTGACAATATATCTTGAGCCAGTGGGTTCTCAATATATTGCTGGATGGCACGCTTGAGCGGCCGGGCTCCGAATACCGGGTCGAACCCAGCCTCGGCAATCAAATCCAGCGCACTGTCATCCAGTTTCAGCAGGTAGTCGCGCTCTTCCAAGCGTTTCTCCAGTCGTGCAATCTGAATGCTGGCAATGTTCTTGATATGCTCGGCACCAAGCGGATGGAATACCACAGTTTCGTCAACCCGGTTAATAAACTCAGGGCGGAAGTGATGACCCACCACCTCCATAACCGTTTGCTTGATACCGTCGTAGTCCAACTCACCAAAGTGCTCCTGGATACGATCTGAACCAAGATTGGAGGTCATGATCACCACACTATTGCGGAAGTCGACCGTCCGGCCCTGGCCATCCGTCAATCGCCCGTCATCGAGCACCTGAAGCAAAATGTTGAACACGTCAGGGTGGGCCTTTTCCACCTCATCGAGCAAAATCACCGAATAAGGACGACGGCGAACCGCTTCGGTCAGATAGCCGCCTTCTTCATAGCCAACATAGCCAGGGGGCGCACCGACCAAGCGTGCAACCGAGTGTTTCTCCATAAACTCGGACATATCAATCCGCACCATGGCATCGTCACTATCAAACATAAAGTGCGCCAGGGCTTTGCATAGCTCGGTTTTACCGACCCCTGTTGGGCCGAGGAACAAGAACGAGCCAATTGGACGGTTTGGATCCGACAGCCCGGCCCGGCTGCGGCGAATGGCATTCGCGACCGCATCAACCGCTTCATCCTGTCCGATAACCCGCTTGTGCAAAGCTTCTTCCATCCGCAGTAGCTTATCACGCTCCCCTTCGAGCATTTTGGCTACCGGGATCCCGGTCTGGCGGGAGAGTACTTCCGCGATTTCGGCATCGGTCACCTTGTTCTTGAGCAGGCTCATCTCCTGCATTTCCGCTTGAGCCGCCAAGTCGAGTTGCTTTTCAAGCTCTGGAATTTTACCGTACTGTAGCTCCGACATCCGGTTGAGATCACCTGCACGGCGAGCAATTTCCATATCGGTACGGGCTTGCTCAAGCGCTGCCTTTATATGCTGCGTACCGGAAAGAGCGGCTTTTTCGGCATTCCACACCTCTTCCAGCTCAGCATATTCGCGCTCTTTTTTGTCCAGCTCTTCGCGCAGATCGTTCAGGCGCTTCTGACTGGCATCATCACTCTCTTTGTCCAGTGCCTGCTGTTCAATCTTGAGCTGAATGATCCGGCGCTCGAGACGATCCAGTGACTCAGGCTTGGAGTCGATCTGCATGCGGATACTGGAGGCAGCTTCGTCAATCAAGTCAATCGCTTTATCCGGCAGCTGTCTATCTGAAATATAACGGTGCGACAGCCCCGCCGCAGCAACAATTGCCGGATCCGTAATTTCCACATGGTGATGAAGCTCGTAGCGCTCTTTGAGGCCACGCAAAATCGCTACCGTATCTTCAACAGTCGGTTCATCCACCAGTACTTTCTGGAACCGGCGTTCCAACGCGGCATCTTTTTCGATGTACTGGCGGTACTCATCCAGCGTAGTGGCACCGACACAATGCAGTTCGCCACGGGCCAACGCTGGCTTGAGCATATTACCCGCATCCATCGAGCCTTCACCTTTACCGGCACCGACCATGGTATGCAGCTCATCGATAAACAGGATGATGTTACCTTCTTCCTGTGATAACTCGTTAAGCACAGACTTCAGGCGCTCTTCGAATTCACCCCGGTATTTGGCACCGGCAATCAGTGCCCCCATGTCCAAGGACAGGACACGTTTGTTGCGTAAGCCTTCTGGGACCTCGCCATTGATAATGCGTTGCGCCAAGCCTTCAACAATCGCGGTTTTACCCACCCCCGGTTCACCAATAATAACAGGGTTGTTCTTGGTACGGCGCTGCAGGACCTGAATAGTCCGGCGAATTTCATCGTCGCGGCCGATCACCGGATCCAGCTTGCCCTGCTCGGCACGCTCGGTGAGATCAATGGTGAACTTTTCCAGTGCCTGGCGGTTTTCCTCGGCATTGGGATCATCAACATTCTGGCCGCCACGCACTTTTTCTATGGCCTGTTCAATTTTGTCGGCGGTCAGTCCTTTTTCTTTCAGCAACTGACCGAGCGGCCCCTTGTCGTCTACCGCCGCCAAAATAAACAATTCTGACGAAATATATTTGTCCTTGCGCTTCTGGGCTAGCTTGTCACACATGTTGAGCAACATCCCCATCCCATGCGAAAGCTGGACATCACCGCCGATACCACTCACCTTCGGCAGCCGCTCCAGCAATTCTGATAAACCGGACCGTAGCTGGGCAATATCGACATTCAATAGGGTTAGAAGTGGACGGATGGTACTGCCATCCTGGTTTAGCAGCGCCACCATCAAGTGGGCAGGCTCTATATACTGATGGTCTCGCCCCAATGCTAGCGATTGCGCATCAGAGATTGCCATCTGGAATTTGCTAGTAAAACGGTCAAGACGCATAAGTCCTCCTCATCTTCTCTCACGGTAAGATATGGTGGCCTAGCTCCCATTTTTCAAGCCAAATATTCCCCACTCATTGTGCAAGCTCGGGTAAACCTTGTCTCACAACACCCCGGAAAAAGAAAAGCCCTGCATCGGCAGGGCTTTGAACTGGATAAATACGTATGGCTATTCCAGCCAGATCAAGGTTGCCTGACGGCCTGTCACGCCATCGCGCCGGTACGAGTAAAATTGCTCGGCATCAGAAAAGGTACAAGCCTCCCCGCCAAATACATCACTTACTGACGCACTGGCCAAGCGCTGGCGAGCCAGTAGGTACAGATCTGCCAACCACTTTTCGCCGTGCGGCTGAAAACCTTCGGCAGCAGCTGGCCCGTAAGCAAGAAACTGCTCACGCACCTCTCCACCAACCTCAAATGCTTGCGGCCCAATAGCAGGACCGAGCCAAGCCATGATTTCCGAGCCCGGTACAGTAAACTTGGCGATAGCCTGTTCAATGATACCGTCAACCAAACCGCGCCATCCGGCATGAACTGCTGCAACCTGTGTCCCTTGGCGATCACACAGGATCACCGGTAGACAATCGGCCGTCATCACCACGCAAGGAAGATGCCTTTTCGCAGTATAACTGCCATCAGCATCTAGCGCCTGTGCACTTGGCTGCTCAAGGTTTACCACCTCAATACTGTGGGTCTGATTCAGCCAAACGGGTGCGGTGTCTAATCCAAGCTGGAGCTGCAGCCACTGGCGGTTTTGCAACACAACCTCGGGATCATCCCCAACATGGTTACCAAGGTTTAAACCTTGGTATGGCCCTGCACTCTTACCGCCTTCACGCGTTGTCGCGATGGCTTTAACATTGGCAGGCGCTGGCCAGTCAGGGACAATCCACATTTAGTACTCTTCCTCTTGGTGCGCTTCCTTGTCTTTACGCAAGATACTGATCATTGCCACCATGTCGATAGGCAACGGCGCTCGCCATTCCATCAACTCACCGGTGATCGGGTGTTCTAAGCGCAGCATACGAGCATGCAGGGCCTGACGATCAAAAGCACGCAGAGCCTGGACCAGTTCATCGGAAGCATTTTTTGGCGGACGAGGTCGACCACCGTAAATCACATCACCGATCAGTGGATGGCTCAAATATGACATATGCACGCGGATCTGGTGAGTACGGCCAGTTTCCAAGCGCAAAATAATCCGGGTATGCTCTCGGAAGTGCTCAGCCACACGGAAACGGGTAATTGCTGGCTTGCCAAATTCACTCACCGCCATGCAGACACGTTTGGTCGGGTGACGACCAATAGGTTTGTCCACTGTACCGCCGCCAGTCATTTTACCCATGGCAATTGCTTCGTACTCACGGGTGATGCGGCGCTTTTGCAGCGCACGAACTAAACGAGTTTGCGCCTGAATCGTTTTTGCGACCACCATCAGACCGGTGGTATCTTTATCCAAACGGTGGACAATACCGGCACGTGGCACTTCGGCTAAATCCGGGCAGTGATGCAGCAAGGCATTAAGCACCGTCCCGTCCGGCGTACCGGCCCCAGGGTGAACCACAAAGTCACGCGGTTTGTTGATGACGATAATGTGCTCGTCTTCATAGACAATATCCAACGGGATATCTTGAGCTTCCCAGCGGACTTCGTCCTCGATCTCCGCCTTGATAAACAGCTCTTCACCGCCCATCATTTTCACACGTGGCTTAGTCGTGACTTCCCCATCGACAGAAACCATGCCATTTAAGATCCACTCTTTGATCCGTGAGCGGGAATAATCGGGGTATAATTCAGCGATAACCTGATCAAGGCGCAAGCCAAGTTGACTATCATTTACTGTATTTGTTAACTCTATCTGCTGTGCCATAGCGAACTTTTTTAAAAAGCGTGGGACTAAACGTCAAACGCTGCGTAAAATAACATAATAGTGTCATTGTATCTGTTAACGGCTCAGACCGTAATGGATCCGCAGAAATAAAATTATTTATCAAGGAAACAGTCGCCGCAATGAAACGCCTGACTCTATCGTCTCTTCTTGCCGTCGCCATACTTTCAGGCTGTTCAAGCACGGAAGAAGTGGTACCGGACGTACCGCCATCTGAACTTTATGCCACTGCCCAGCAGGCCCTGCAAAGCGGCAGCTGGACAACCGCCATCGAACGACTGGAAACTCTGGACTCCCGTTACCCGTTCGGTGCCTACTCGGAACAAGTTCAGCTTGATCTGATCTATGCCTACTACAAAAACGACGATCTTGCTTTGGGTGAGGCGACCATAGATCGCTTCAACCGCCTTAACCCGGCCCATGAAAAAGCAGACTGGGTACTGTACATGCGCGGCCTGACTAGCATGGCGCAAGACCGCAGCTTTATGCATGACCTGTTCAACATCGATCGCCACGACCGCGATCCTGAGCCGGCCCGTAAAGCCTTCCGGGACTTCAAACGCCTGCTTGAGCGCTACCCGAACAGCCGCTATGCTGCCGATGCCCAAGCCCGTATGGTCTTTTTGAAAAACCGTCTGGCCGATTACGAGCTGGCCGCAGCCGACTTCTACCTGCGCCGTGAAGCCTGGGTAGCTGCCGTCAATCGTTCCCAGCTCATTCAGCGCGAGTACCCAAATACTAAAGCAGCACGCCAGTCGCTGCTGATCATGGAAAGTGCCTATGAGAAGCTAGGCTTGAGCGAACCGCTGGAAAACACCCGCAAACTCATCGCGCTCAACCCAATTTAATGGGGCGGATCTTCGACCATAAAAAAACAGCAGCCAGTAGGCTGCTGTTTTTTTTATGATTCGCGCTAAATCGTTATCAACGCACTGGAAACAAGCTGGTCATTTTTAACTCAAGTGATTGTTATAAATCGAATAAAGTCCCTGAATAGCACCAGCCACCAGCGTTCGTTCTTCCCTCATACTGCCCCAACTTTCTAGTGTTCTACAAGCACTTTCTTCAAACTTTTTTGCAACAAACAAGACGTGATCACAGAATTTTTCTGGACAATATTTTAACAACCTAACTGTGATCTTGATCACATTATTGATTCCTGAATTTAGTAATCTGAAGTCAACCCAACGAAGGGTAGCAAAAGAGGAAAGATAATTATGACAGTAGACATTACCGGCAAAAACCTAGATATCACCCCTGCTATCCGTGAGCGAATTGAGTTTAAATTCAAAAAGTTAGAAAAATACCAGGTTCCATTTATCAGCAAACACGCTGTGATCAGCACCGAGCCAAACCGCCAATTCAAAATTGAAGCATCTGCTGCTATTCCGGGAGGTCAACTAGTCGCCTCAGCAGAGCATGACGATATGTACGGTGCCATTACCGAGGTATACCAGAAGCTGGAACGCCAACTGAACAAACAAGCTCACAAACCAACGGCACGCCGTGCAAGCCACAGCAATAAGCCGCAGATCGAAGAAACAGAAGCCGAAGAAGAAGCATAATTATTCAAGAGGATTTTATAAACAGCCCTGCCCTGCAGGGCTGTTTAGTTTCTGCTTGACAAGAGTTCCAAGGCTGCATAATGTTGAGCCATAACTAACCCAAATTCATAACATTCAGTATTTATGCATACAGCCCAACTGTTTTTCTTTAGCTTCTTTTTTATGTCACCTTAGTGGGGGCTATTCGTTACGCAAGAAACAAGCTAAAGACGAACAGACAGCCTCCTCTAACCGGGAGGCTTTTTTGTATGAATAAGACAGGGAGCGACAATGACAGAACCGCAGTATTCGCTGGACGAAATCCGAACCAACGTCAGCCGTATCGATAACGAAATATTAAAACTGCTCGCCGAGCGCCGCCAGCTCAGCCTCGAAGTCGCCAAGAGCAAAATCCAAACCGCCAAGCCGGTGCGCGATCAAACCCGCGAGCAGGAACTGCTGCTGCGCTTGATCGAGACGGGCCAGTCGCTTCAGCTGGATGCCCAGTACGTCACCCAGATCTTCCATACCATTATCGAAGACTCCGTCTTATTCCAGCAGGCTTATCTCCAGAAGCTTGCCAACCCTGAAAGCCTGCAGCCTGTCGCCCGCGTCTCTTTTCTTGGTGCCAAAGGCTCCTACTCCAACCTTGCCAGCCGCAGCTATTTCAGCAAAAAGCAAACCAAGCTGGTCGAGATCAGCTGTTCAACCTTCCGTGATGTACTCCACACGGTAGAAATTGGCAATGCCGACTACGGCGTACTGCCCATCGAAAACACCAGCTCAGGCTCGATCAACGAAGTCTATGATTTGCTGCAGCACACCAGCCTGTCGATTGTCGGCGAGATCAACCAACCTATTGAGCACTGCCTACTGGCCGCGGTCGATACCAAACTGGAAGACATCGACACCCTTTATTCGCACCCTCAGCCACACCAGCAATGCAGCGAATACCTCCACTCCATGGGCAACATCACCCAGGAATACTGTTCCAGCACCGCTGAGGCAATGAAAAAGGTGGCCGAACTCCAGCAACCGAATGTGGCCGCCATCGGCAACGCCTCAAGCGGCGAACTGTACGGGCTGACGCCGCTAAAGACCAATATTGCCAACCAGCAGGAAAACTACACCCGCTTCATCGTCGTTGCACGCAAACCGGTAGAAGTCACCTCGCTGATCCCGGCCAAAACTACCCTAACCATGTCGACGGCGCAGAAAGCCGGCTCCCTGGTAGAGTGCCTGCTGGTTCTGCGTAACCTCAATATCAACATGACCAAGCTGGAGTCGCGCCCGGTGATCGGCAATCCTTGGGAAGAGATGTTCTACGTCGATGTCGAAGAAAACCTGAAATCAGACGTGATGCAGGAAGCACTGGAAGAGCTGACCCGCCTGACCCGCTTTATCAAGGTGCTGGGCTGCTACCCGAGCGAGAACGTCAAGCCGGTTGACCCAGAGACGGGCGACTTGCTTTAAGTCAGTGGCCATTTGGAAGTACACCTACCCAAAAACAAAAAGCCCACGCACTGCCAAAGTGCGTGGGCTTTACTATGATTGTCGAAGGCGCTTGGCTTAGCGCCCTGATGCGGTACGGTGAGTCGAGTCGTTCGCCTGTCTAAGTAATCCCTGGCTCTCGGTTAAAAAATGCTGGGCATAGTCTCCAAACCAGCTCTCAACCCGGCCGAAGGCCTGCTTGAACGTCTCTTTATCTTGGCTGTCCAGAACCGCGATGGCCTCGCCGAAGCGCTGATGGAAACGCTTGATCATCGCCAAGTTCTGCGGCGACGACATTATAATGTCGGCATAGAGCTGGGCGTCCTGGGCAAACAGGCGCCCCACCATCGCCAATTCCAGGCGGTAGATTGGCGAGCTGAGCGACAGCAGTTGCTCCAGCTTGGGATCTTCCTCGGCAAGGTGTACCCCGTACACAAAGGACGTGAAGTGGCGCAGCGCCTGGATCAAGGTCATCCCCTCATCGTGCTCTATCGCACTGATCCGGTTGAGGGTTGCCCCCCAAATCTGGATCTGCTCGAGCAACCACTGGTAGCTCTCCGGCATCCGGCCATCGCAATACGCCACCACCTGCTTGGCCAAACTGGCGATGTCAGGCCCAAACATCGGGTGCAAGCCGACAACAGGCCCGCGGTGTACTTCTAGCATGGCCTGCAGCGGCCCGCTCTTGACCGAGGTCAAGTCGGCAAGAATACAGTCGTCCGGCAGATTACCCAGCTTGGCGATAATGGTCTCGGTGATATTGATCGGCACCGACACCACCACCATGCCAGCATCAGCCAGCAGCTCATCAGCCCTATCCCAATCCTGGCTTCCCAGCTTGCGAACCTGATAACCCGACAGCTCAAACAGGCGGCAGAACAAGCCGCCCAGCTGGCCGTGGCCACCGACGATCACAATCGGCCGCAGCTCAGGCTTGAGGCACTTGAAGCCGGAATCATTTTCGCTGGCATAGGACTCGCGCATGGTACGGCGCAAGATATCTTCGATCAGATCCGGCGGCACCCCTTTGCTTTCAGCTTCCTGGCGCCGTGAAGCCAGCATCGCCGCTTCACGATCAGGGGCATAAATCGGCAAGCCATGCTGGCTTTTTACATGGCCGACCTCTTCGACCAGCGACAGGCGGCGGGCTAGCAGCTCCACCATCTGGCGGTCGACATCATCAATTTGATCTCTTAGTTTACTCAGTTCTGCGACCATCTATGGCTCTCTGCATTGATAGCGGAATTAGTCTTCAACACGCTGTTGTAGAAATGGCGTTAGCTCCTGGTGCGCATGACGCAGCAGGGTCTCGGTCGACTCCCAGCTGATGCAGGCATCGGTAATAGACACACCGTAAGCCATTTCCTGGCGCGGTAAATCCGCACTCTGGTTTCCTTCGTTAATATGGCTCTCCAGCATCAAACCAATGATGGACTTGTTGCCCTCACGGATCTGGTGGATCACATCTTCGGCAACCAACGGCTGACGGCGGTAATCCTTGCGAGAATTAGCATGGCTACAGTCTACCATCAGCGACGGAGAAAGGCCTGCCGCATTCATCTCGTTTTCACACTCGGTTACTGAGACGGAATCGTAGTTGGTCTGCTTGCCGCCACGCAGAATAACATGGCCATCCGGGTTGCCCTGGGTATTGAGCAGCGCCACCTGGCCATCAGGGTTGATCCCGATGAAACGGTGGCCGGAAGCGGCCGCCTGCATGGCGTTGATCGCGGTGCCCAAACTGCCGTCGGTACCGTTCTTAAATCCAACCGGCATAGACAGGCCACTGGCCATCTCACGGTGGGTCTGGGATTCAGTGGTGCGGGCACCGATTGCAGCCCAGCTGAACAAATCCCCCAAGTATTGCGGGCTGATAGGGTCAAGTGCCTCGGTGGCAAGCGGGATCCCCATTTCCACCAAATCAATCAATAACTGGCGGCCGATGTGCAAGCCTTCCTCCACCTCGAACGAGCCGTCTAGGTGCGGGTCATTGATCAACCCCTTCCAGCCAACGGTGGTACGTGGCTTTTCAAAGTAAACCCGCATCACAATGTACAGCTGATCGCTCAGCTCTTCCGATAGGGCTTTGAGTTTCACGGCATAGTCTTTGGCCGCTTCGATATCGTGGATAGAGCATGGGCCACACACCACCAGCAAGCGTGGATCGCGTTTGTGGATAATATCGGCAATGGTCTGGCGAGACTGACGGACGAAGTTGAGGGCATTGTCACTCACTGGCAGCTTGCTGCACAGCTCTTGTGGCGTGATCAATACCGACTCTTTTTCGATATGGACGTTGTTCAACTGATCTTTTTGCATGCGGGCTTCCCTGTAAACTAATTAATACAAAACCAAAAGAAAAAACAGGACTGCCCTGTCATAAAACTGACAATAGCAGCCATTAACAGAGGATTGCAACCACCTGTAAAGAAAAAAATCCACCGTAAATTACTATTTACACCTTCAGCATTTTTGGCGCTATCGGCCAAAGCCAGTTACCATAATGGCAATGCCCACTCGCACTCCCTATGGCAATGGAACTGATTTTTTCTCTGTTACAGCAGCTCAGCGTATATCTGGTACTGGCTTACCTGTTGAGCAAAACCCCACTGTTTATGCCGCTGACCTCTATTTCCGGCCGGCTATCACAGCGTTTTACCTGCTATATCCTGTTTTCCCTCTTTTGTATTTTAGGCACTTACTTCGGATTACACATAGAAGATGCGATTGCCAATACCCGGGCAATCGGTGCCGTCATGGGGGGATTGCTCGGCGGCCCTGTCGTCGGCTTTGCCGTAGGCTTAACCGGCGGCCTGCACCGTTACACCCTCGGTGGCTTTACCGATCTGGCCTGTGCCATCTCTACCACTGCTGAAGGGCTCATCGGTGGCCTGATGCACAGCTACTATGTTCGACGAGGCCAGGCGGACCAAATTTTCCGACCGCAGGTGGTGTTTGTGATCACCTTGGTCGCCGAAATCATCCAGATGCTGATCATCCTGGCCGTGGCCCAGCCATTTGAAAAAGCACTCGGCCTCGTCAGTGCAATTGCCCTGCCGATGGTGATAGCCAACTCGGTCGGGGCGGCATTTTTCATGAGCATCATCCAAGACAGAAAAACCATTTACGAGAAATACTCTGCCGCCTTTTCGAGCCGCGCCCTGAAAATTGCCCAGCGATCGGTGGGGATTTTCAGCCAGGGGTTCAACGAAGAAACCACCAAGAGGATTGCCAAGATCATCTATGAAGAAACCGGGGTGGGCGCAGTCGCCATTACCGACCGCGATAAAATCCTCGCTTTCATCGGGATCGGCGACGATCACCACTTGCCGGGCACCCCAATTTCTTCCGGCTACACCCGCCGTGCCATTGATGGCTGCGAGTTAGTCTATGCCGATGGCTATGATATTCCCTACCAGTGTTCACTGCATGAGAAATGCAAACTCGGCTCCGCCCTGGTTATCCCACTGGTGGGTGGAAACAATGAAGTACTCGGAACCATCAAACTCTACGAGCCCAAGCGCAAGCTATTCTCGACCGTCAACCTCACTCTGGGGGAAGGGATCGCCAAGCTGCTGTCCAACCAGATCCTGACCGGTCGCTATATCCAGCAACAAAACCTGCTGACCCAGGCCGAGCTGCGCCTGCTGCAAGCCCAAGTCAATCCGCACTTCTTGTTCAATGCCCTCAACACCATCAACTCGGTGGTCAGGCGCGATCCGGACAAAGCTCGCCAGCTGATCCAGCATTTGTCACAATTCTTCCGCCGTAACCTCAAGCAAAATATTGAAACGGTCACCCTTCAAGAAGAGCTGCAGCACATCCATGCCTACCTAGAGATCGAACTGGCACGATTTTCCGACCGACTCAGCGTCGAGGTCAATGTAGCTGATGAACTGATGGCAATGAAGGTCCCGACCTTTACCCTTCAGCCACTGGTCGAGAATGCGATTAAACACGGCACCTCATCGCTGTTGGAAAATGGTAAAATCACTATCAACGGCTTTGTCGAGCAGGATCACGTCGTCCTCGAGGTTGAGGACAACGCCGGTAACTATGCCCCGATCGGGGAGGAAAGCGGCCTTGGCATGAAGATTGTCGACAAACGCCTCAAGAACATGTTTGGCAAACAATACGGCCTGACTATGACCTACCAGGCCCATGAATGGACCCGGGCGACCATCAAATTGCCCGTCGATACCCTCACACACCGTAACGGAGAGCATGCGGCATGATAAAGGCCCTTGTCATTGATGATGAAAAATATGCCAGGGAAGAGCTAATCGACCTGCTGGAAGAAAGTGGGTCGATCGAGGTGATCGGCGAGTGCAGCAATGCCATTGAAGCACTGAAGAAAATCAATACCCTCAAGCCCGATGTTATCTTCCTCGATATCCAGATGCCGCAAATCACCGGTATCGAGATGCTGAGCATGCTCGACCCTGAGACCATGCCCAAAGTGGTCTTCGTCACCGCCTACGATGAGTACGCCCTGAAAGCGTTTGAGGACAATGCGTTTGACTACCTGCTCAAGCCAGTGGAAACCTGCCGCCTAACCAAAACCATCAAACGCTTGGTGCGGGAATGCCAGCCAGCCGACTATTCGCCACTTATCAGTGATATGCTGGAGCTGATCCCCTGCAGCGGTCACAATCGGATCTTATTACTTCGCCCCGATGACATCGAAACGGCTTTTTCGGACTTAAGCGGCGTGCACGTCGTCAGCCGCGATACCCAGGCAACCACCCAGCTGACGTTGAAAACGCTGGAGGAAAAAACCCCGCTGATCCGCTGCCACCGCCAGTACCTGATCCACCCCACCGCAATCAGGGAAATCCGGCTACTGGAAAATGGTCTTGCTGAAATTACCACTCTCGGCAACCATCAGGTACCAGTCAGTCGCCGCTACCTCAAAGAGCTCAAAGACCGTTTCGGCTTAAGCTAAATCCACATTCTCCACAGACATGGCAGAGGGACGTACCTCTGCCATCCTCTTTCGCGTCATCAATAGCCGCCCTTTGCCCCATCCCCAATCCCCCATCAAGCAAGGCCTGGAGCATAAACCCTGACAATGATCACGGAAATAAAAATCCATATCAGACCGTTTAATCCTCGGTAAAACCGCTTAGCTAACTCGATAAAACCGCTTAATGGCATTATCGACCACTCACCCTGCCATACAACCACTCACCCCTTTATCGGGTGAATATTGATGCCAAGCGAGTAGGATGGCAGCTATCAAAATAAGTTTTGCGCGGTTGCCGAGGGTGTATAGGCAAGGGACGCAAAGCCCACATAACCCACTCCAATAGGATTAGAGAGACAAGATATGGCCTGGTTTCTGATGTGTGTCGCAGCGCTGGTAGGTGGTTACTTCATCTACGGTGCATTCATTGAAAAAGTGTTCGGTATCAACGAAAAACGCCAAACTCCAGCATTTACCAAGCAGGACGGTGTTGACTATGTGCCGATGTCGAACAAGAAAGTTTACCTTGTTCAGCTACTTAACATTGCCGGTGTCGGCCCGATTTTCGGTCCTATCATGGGTGCCCTATACGGCCCAGCGGCGATGCTGTGGATAGTACTAGGCTGTATCTTCGCCGGTGCAGTACACGACTACTTCTCTGGCATGCTGTCAGTTCGTAACGGTGGTGCGTCAGTACCAACCATTACTGGCCGCTACCTGGGCAATGGCGCAAAACACTTTATGAATATCTTTGCCATTGTTCTGTTGCTGCTTGTTGGTGTGGTATTCGTTTCTGCACCAGCCGGTATGATCACTAATCTGGTTAACGAGCAAACCGGTATGGGCATGTCGATGACAACTATGGTGGTTATCATCTTCGCTTACTACATCATCGCGACTATCGTTCCTGTTGATAAGATCATCGGCCGCTTCTACCCACTGTTCGGCGCGCTGCTAATCTTCATGTCTGTTGGCCTTATCACGGCTATTGCCTTCTCTAGCGAGCACACACTGCTTGGTGACTACGAGATGAGCCAGATGTTCAGCAACATGAACCCGAATAACCTGCCACTATGGCCTGCCCTATTCATCACTATCGCTTGTGGTGCTATCTCAGGCTTCCACGCCACCCAGTCGCCACTGATGGCTCGTTGTATGGAAAACGAGAAGAATGGCCGCTTTGTGTTCTACGGCGCGATGATTGGTGAAGGTGTGATTGCCCTGATCTGGTGTGCCCTAGCCCTGTCTTTCTTCGGCTCGGTAGAAGCACTACAGGAAGCCGTATCCAACGGTGGTCCGGGTAACGTGGTTTACAGCTCATCTATCGGTCTTCTAGGTGTATTCGGCGGTATCATTGCTTTCCTAGGCGTGGTTATCCTGCCTATCACTTCAGGTGACACCGCATTCCGCTCAAGTCGCCTGATCTTGGCTGAGTACTTCAACATGGAGCAGAAGTCACTGCGCAACCGCCTAATGATGGCCCTGCCGCTGTTCGTTATCGGTGGCATCCTGACTCAAGTTGACTTCGGTATCATCTGGCGCTACTTCGGCTTTGCCAACCAGAGCACCGCGGTAATGATGCTATGGACAGCTTCAGCTTACCTACTGCGCCACAACAAGCTGCACTGGGTAACGACTGTTCCTGCTATCTTCATGACCACGGTATGTATTACCTTCATCCTGAACAACAGCCAGCTAGGTTTCGGCCTACCAATGACGGTATCGACTATCGCAGGTATCGTAGGTTCACTATCCATCGCCGGCTATGTCATCAAGCGTTCGAAAGGCAAAGGCGAAACAGACCTTGCTGACGAAGAGAACCTTGAAGGCAGCACGGAAACCGCTTAAGTTTTAGTTCCCCCTAAAACACAAAAACCAGCCGCAAGGCTGGTTTTTTATTAGAGGAATAAGCGGGCTTAAGCTGCTGGCTGGTCTTTATCTTCAATAGAGAAGATCACTTCACCGTCGATAGCATACGCTTCAAGCAGTTTTTCTTCGTAGCTTTCGTAATCAACCATTCCATCTACAATCTCTTGGAAAGAGCGAATTGATTTAACCATCAGGCCCGTCTCTTTATCAATCCATTGCTCTGACTGTTCAATACCAGTCCACACCTCACCGTCAGCATTACCTGCCAAGGTTGAGTCGATAGAGAATGAACAGGTTTCAACTGATTTACCATTTACATCAATCATCTCTATACCATTGAATGTTACATCACGCTTGGTTTGGCCGTAAACTAAGCGCTCTTCCAGCTCACCATCAATAAATAGAGAGAACTCAGATGTGTATACCGCCTTTGTAGTTTGGCCTTGTTCTGATCCGAACAACCACTGGGGTGCCGCAGGAGAGTTCACATCACGATCATCCTCCACAATACCATCAAAATCATTCACATACTGATCACCGGCATATGAAACAGAGGTTGATTGCTCATCAATCACATAATAGTCAAAGCGCTGAGAAGAGCCATTGCGTGATTGTTGCAGGCGATGGGAATTGGACTCTACCTCAAAACCTAGCGGCGTTTCAGAGTAGTTAGAAATATATTCGACCTGAGTAATTGATTTATGCTCTTCGAAATCAACACCGTTAGTAACTTGGGTGCGTTCTGTCTGCGGATAGAAGTCAGCTTCCTCACTCCATCGTGTCTGCCATGTCGCTTCGTGGCTCGCATCTTGCCATAGCACTGGGTTAAAACAAACCTCTGCTTCACCACCAGTAGGTAGGTCGAGGTCTTTATCACCACCAGAGCTTGAAGAGCCGCCACAGCCCGCAAGTAATGCAGTGGCGACTGCCACTGATGCAATTGTAAATTTATTCATTATTGGTAACTCCTGTATATAAAGCGTTACCCATCATGCGGAATAGAGACTTAGCCGCAATGCTTGAATCTTTTCAGGATGTAAATATTGAACAATACACAAACAATATTTATATCTTTTTTGACACCACCCTGACAAAAGCAAATTACACCTTATAAATCAATAGCATAAAAACAACACCATTGCAGGTAACCGCCTCCAAAATAGACCGAACCCACGCTTAATCAAATGCATACAGTTTCATTTTTCAAGCATAAAAAAAGCCCACCTTGCGGTGGGCTTTTTCATTAAACGTCTTACGCGTCGCGAATTACTTAGAAGTAAGCTTCTCGCGGATACGTGCAGATTTACCTGAACGCTCACGTAGGTAGTACAACTTGGCACGACGTACTGCACCACGACGTTTAACAGTAATGCTGTCAACGATTGGAGAGTGAGTTTGGAACGCACGCTCAACGCCTTCACCGTTCGAGATCTTACGAACAGTAAACGCAGAATGTAGACCACGGTTACGCTTAGCGATTACAACGCCTTCGAAAGCCTGTAGACGCTCGCGGTTACCTTCTTTTACCTTAACCTGAACAACAACAGTGTCACCTGGTGCGAATTCTGGTAGGTCATTTTTCATTTGCTCTTGCTCAAGAGCTTTGATGATATTACTCATTTGGTATATACCCTAGAATAAACTGATACTAAATTAATTAAATGCTTGCTTTATGTTCGCGGATAAATTCCGCCAGCAAGAATTCCTGATCGTCAGTCAGAGCTAGGTTTTCCAGGAGCTCTGGTCTTCTCAACCAAGTACGGCCCAGCGATTGTTTCAACCGCCAGCGGCTAATGTCCTTGTGGTTACCAGACAACAAGACCTTAGGGACTTCCTGCCCGTCCAACACTTCGGGACGCGTATAATGAGGGCAATCTAGCAAGCCATTGGCGAAAGAGTCTTCTTCCGCTGACGCAAAGTCACCCAGCACACCCGGTACAAACCGGACGACTGCATCGACCAAGGTCATGGCTGGCAGTTCGCCACCCGTCAGCACAAAATCCCCGATAGACCATTCTTCGTCTACCTCTTGTTGGATAATGCGCTCATCTACCCCTTCGTAGCGGCCACAGATAAGAATCAGGTTCTCGTTCTGCGCCAGCTCCTCAACACCCGCTTGATCAAGCTTACGGCCCTGAGGTGACAGGTAAATCACTTTAGCCTGGCCTTCGACGGATTGCTTGGCAGTATGAATGGCATCGCGCAGAGGCTGTACCATCATCAACATGCCCGGTCCGCCACCATATGGTCGATCATCGACCGTCCGGTGTTTGTCGTGGGTAAAATCACGAGGATTCCACGTTTCCACTGACAAGAGGCCTTTTTTTACCGCCTGGCCTGTTACCCCAAAATTGGTAATGGCATTAAACATGTCAGGAAACAGGCTGATTATGCCTACCTTCATTTGTTCACCTATTACCGGGGATTAAAATCCAGGATCCCAGTCAACTTCGATCCGCTGAGCAGTGCGATCAATCGACTTGATGACCTGCTCATCGAGGAACGGGATTAAACGTTCCTTCTGGCCAAAAGCATCCTTCAGGTTGGCTTTGACTACCAAGACGTCGTTGGAACCTGTTTCCAGGATGTCAGTGACTTTACCTAGGTCGTAACCTTCGGTAGTCACCACTGTCATTCCATACAACTCACGCCAGTAGAACTCGTCATCTGACAATGCTGGTAGTTGTTCCGCCAATACGTAGACTTCAGCGTTAGTGAACATCTGTGCATCCTCACGGATATCCAGACCTTCTAGCTTAGCGACTAACCCCTGACCATGGCGTTTCCACGATTCAACGCGGAACTCCTTCCACTCACCCTTAACTTTGATAAACCAAGGCTGGTAGGAAAAAATGCTTTCAGCTTCTTCGGTGTAAGAAAAAACTTTGAGCCAACCCTTGATGCCATAGGAGGAACCAAGTTTGCCAACAACAATGCGGTCTTGTGTACTCATCGCTTCTCTATTACCTGACATGCTAATTAAGCCGCTTTAGCAGCGTCTTTGATTAGCTTAGCTGCGCGGTCAGACACAGTTGCGCCTAGACCAACCCAGTGGTTAACACGGTCAAGGTCAAGACGTAGACGTTCTTCCTGACCCTTAGCTAGCGGGTTGAAGAAACCAATTTTTTCAATGTTACGACCGTCGCGAGCAGCGCGAGAGTCAGCAACAACGATTTGATAGAATGGACGCTTCTTAGCGCCGTGACGTGCCAAACGAATGGTAACCATATCGTCCTCTTTGCATTACTGTAAATGAAATCGGCCCCGCCAGGGATACTAACGGGGCCCGTGCCAAATTAAGCTCGGGAATTTTACTCTTTAAACTGACGAATGCAACCGCTTTAGCTAAATTTTCACCAGTTTAATTATGTTGACTTACCCAAGCTCAATGATTTAGTGGAAGATTGCCGCTTAGCGACCGAACATTCCGCCCATGCCGCCACCCGGTGGCAGCATGCCTTTCATATTGCGCATCATGTTCTTCATGCCGCCCTTCTGCATCTTTTTCATCATCTTCTGCATCTGGGTGAACTGCTTGAGCAGACGGTTGACGTCCTGTACCTGGGTACCGGAACCCATAGCGATACGCTTCTTGCGCGAGCCTTTGATCAGCTCAGGGCGCTCACGCTCTTTCGGCGTCATCGAGTTAATGATAGCTTCCATCTGGTTGAACATCTTGTCGTCAACCTGATCTTTAACATTATCTGGCAGCTGCGACATACCCGGCAGCTTATCCATCATGCCCATCATGCCGCCCATGCTCTTCATCTGCTGCAACTGACCACGGAAGTCTTCCAAGTCGAAGCCTTTCTTCTCTTTGAATTTCTTCGCCAGCTTCTCGGCTTTTTCCTTGTCGACGTTGCGCTCTAGATCTTCGATCAGAGACAACACGTCACCCATACCAAGGATACGAGAAGCCACACGGTCTGGGTGGAAAGGCTCTAGGGCATCGGTTTTCTCACCGATACCGAGGAATTTAATTGGCTTGCCAGTGATATGACGTACCGACAGCGCCGCACCGCCTCGGGCATCACCGTCGACCTTGGTCAGGATCACACCGGTCAGTGGCAGGGCTTCGTCAAACGCTTTCGCCGTGTTTGCCGCATCTTGACCAGTCATGGCATCTACCACGAACAGGGTTTCAACCGGGTTGATAGCCTTATGGACATCTTTGATTTCGTCCATCATTTCGCTGTCGACGTGCAGACGACCTGCGGTATCGACAATCAGGACATCGTAGAATTTCAGCTTGGCTTCAGCGTGAGCGGCATTAACAATGTCTACCGGCTTCTGATCTGGCGTCGACGGGAAGAAATCGACACCCAAGTCATTTGCTAGGGTTTCCAGCTGTTTGATCGCCGCAGGACGGTAGACGTCAGCAGACACTACCATCACTTTCTTCTTCTGGCGCTCTTTGAGCAGCTTACTCAGCTTACCGACACTGGTGGTTTTACCGGCACCTTGTAGGCCCGCCATCAAAATAACCGCCGGCGGCTGGCTCGCAAGGTTCAGGTCTTCGTTGCCTTCGCCCATGACCGCTTCAAGCTCAGCCTGAACGATCTTGATAAATTCCTGGCCCGGGGTCAGGCTCTTCGATACTTCAGTACCTACTGCACGTTCTTTGACGCGCTTGACGAAGTCACGGACAACAGGAAGCGCAACATCAGCCTCGAGTAACGCCATACGTACTTCACGCAGCGTATCCTTGATGTTGTCGTCCGTCAGGCGGCCGCGGCCACTGACATTCTTAAGCGTTCGCGATAAACGCTCCGTTAAATTTTCGAACATGTGCTACTCGCTCGTTACGCAACTAATCGATATGATCTGGCTAGTATAACGCAATCCTTGCCCTGCTTTCATGTCCTGACGGACACTTTCACTGTGATATCCCCTGATAAAACCACTTCAATATACTATTGATCTCGCTTAATCATGGCGGGAAAACGGCTAGCAAGGTATAATTGCGAACTCTTACCATCTTAACTAGTTAAGTTTACTATGGATATGTTGATTGCCGTAATGGCGGCATGCCTTTACTTTCTTGCCCTAGGGCTGGTTGTACCGGGCCTCACCAACAACAATGGCATCAAGACCAAACCGGTCTTTGCCTGTGCCGTGGTCGCTATTGCCCTTCATATCCTGCTGCTCAAAGATCTCATTCTGGGTGGACAGGGACAGAACCTCAGTATTATGAACGTCGCCTCGCTGATCAGCCTGCTGATCGCCGCGATTACCACCGCTGCGATGCTCAAGATGCGGGTCTGGTTCCTGCTGCCGGTAGTATACAGCTTTGCCGCGATCAACCTTACCGCCGCCACGTTCCTGCCGGGTGCCTTTATCACCCACCTGGAAACCCATCCAGAAGTGCTGCTGCATATCTCGCTGGCGCTGTTCTCCTATTCAACCCTGATGATTGCGACCCTATACGCCATTCAACTGGCCTGGCTGGATCATAAGCTGAAGAATAAGAAGAGCCTGCTGCTTAACCCGAACATCCCTCCATTAATGATGGTCGAACGCCAGCTTTTCAAGATCATTTTGGTCGGTAATTCCCTGTTGACCATCACCTTGGTAACGGGATTTATCTTTGTTCAAGATATGCTGGCCCACGGCAAGGCCCACAAAGCCGTCTTTTCGCTGCTGGCCTGGGGCGTTTATTCCATTTTGCTGTGGGGGCATTACCAGAAAGGCTGGCGTGGACGCCGTGTGGTCTGGTTCAGTCTGATCGGCGCATTCCTGCTGACGCTGGCCTATTTCGGCAGCCGCTTCGTCAAAGAAATTATCATTGGGGCATAAAAACCGTGTCCCTTTCATTGACACCCAGAGCGTCTGGGTACAAAGTTCAAGTAACAGAAACGTTAAGGAAATAGGTTTTTGGACGATATATCCACGGGGATTTTATTCTCTCTCCTGATATTACTTCTTGTTATTTCCGGATATTTTTCCGGCTCTGAAACCGGAATGATGTCTCTCAACCGCTACAAGCTGAGACATCTGGCCAACCAGGGACATCGTGGGGCCAAACGAGTCGAAAAGCTCCTTTCGCGCCCAGACAGGTTAATTGGCCTGATCCTGATCGGTAATAACCTGGTCAACATTCTCGCCTCAGCCATCGCAACCATCCTTGGTATGCGACTGTACGGCGATATCGGTGTCGCTATCGCTACCGGGGCCCTGACCCTGGTGGTATTGGTCTTCGCCGAAGTCACGCCGAAAACCCTGGCCACGCTCTACCCTGAGCGGATCTCCTTTGCTAGCAGTGTCGTTCTGCAGCTGCTGATGAAACTGCTCTATCCGCTGGTTTGGTTTGTCAATGGCATTACCAACGGTTTTCTGATGCTGCTCGGCCTTAGAGTCGACAAAACCCATGATGGTAAGCTTAGCTCGGAAGAGCTGCGGACCGTGGTTAACGAAGCCGGCGGGCTGATCCCCCGCCGCCACCAAGACATGCTGCTGTCGATCCTCGACCTGGAAAATGTCACGGTAGAAGACTTGATGATACCGCGCAACGAGATCGCCGCCATCAATGTCAACGATGACTGGAAATCAATTGTCCGCCAGCTCAGCCATTCGGCCCATGGCCGGATTGTACTCTACCGCGATACCATCGATGAAGTCGTCGGCATGCTGCGGGTACGCGAAGCCTATCGCCTGATGATGGACAAAAACGACTTCAGCAAAGAGAACCTACTGCGAGCCGCCGATGAAGTGTACTTTATTCCCGAAGGTACCCCGCTCAATATCCAATTGCTGAAGTTCCAGCGCAACAAGGAACGTATCGGCCTAATCGTCGACGAATACGGTGATATCCAAGGCCTGATCACCCTGGAAGATATCCTGGAAGAAATTGTCGGTGAGTTTACTACCTCAATCAGCCCAACCCTGGCAGAAGAGATCACCCCACAGCCGGACGGCAGCCTGTTGATCGAAGGCAGCGCCAATATCCGGGATCTGAACAAGAGCCTCAACTGGGGGCTTCCGACCGATGGCCCACGCACCCTCAACGGCTTGATCCTGGAGCACCTGGAAGATATTCCCGACAGCCAACTGAGTATCGAACTGGCTGGCTACCAGATGGAAATCATCGAGGTCTCCGACAATATGATCAAGCAGATCCGGGTACTGCCTAACCAGCTGAAGAAGACCGGTTAACCTTGCCTACCCGATTCAACAAAAAAGCCGGCTACTGCCGGCTTTTTTATATCTGGGCTATGTCTAGATAACTTGCCCTTACTTCACACTGAGCTCTTGCAGCATAGATTCCGGCAGCGCTAGCTCATCATTCTTGTTAACCGCAATACCCTGGTCAAGGATATGGCGGGCAATATCCTTGGCATCATCGAGCGAGTGCATGCTGTAGGTGCCACACTGGTACTCGTTAAGCTCTGGGATCTTGTCCTGCGACTCGACCTTCAGCACATCTTCCATCGCAGCCGTCCAGCTATCAGCGACTTGTTGCTCCGTCGGCGTACCGATGAGGCTCATGTAGAAGCCTGTTCGACAGCCCATTGGGGAGATATCGATGATTTCTACCTGGTCGGAATTAAGGTGGTTACGCATGAAACCGGCATACAGGTGCTCAAGGGTGTGGATCCCGCGCTCGCTCAGGATATCAGCATTCGGGCGGCAGAAACGCAGATCGAATACCGTGATGGTGTCACCTTTCGGGGTCTGCATGGTCTTGGCTACCCGCACCGCTGGGGCATGCATTCGGGTATGGTCAACGGTGAAACTGTCTAATAGAGGCATTGCTTCCTTACTCCTTGGCCTGGCACCGGACCGGCAACAGCCCGGTGGTCGATTCGTATTAAAAGTTATATCACACCACAGCTACCCAGCAAGTGGGTTTCGCGATCGCCTGATAGCCCGCCGTTAGAACGGCCACCAGCTGCGGTTATCTTCCAGCTCTTGGCGGCACTGCTTGAGCTGCCAACCATAGTCTTTGGCCTGCTGTTCAACCCGGCGGGAAACCCTCAGTAGCGTAGGCTTGGACTTGTAAGTCCCACGGCGGTAACCGCCACGACCATCGTGATAAGCCAGATACTGATTGTAGGTGTCCCACTTTGAGATCCCCAACTGACGCTGGGTTTCATGGGTATACCAACCGATGAACATCAGCGAATCGGCAAAGTTGGTACGAGAGCCGCCATTTCGGGTGGCCTTTTGGTAATCGGACCAAGCCGGATCCTGTGCCTGCGCATAGCCATACGCGCTGCTGACCCGTCCCCAGGGAATAAAACCAAGTACGTAATTCTTCGGTGGTCTGGCATCATGGCGGAAACTGCTCTCCTGCTTCACAAATGCCATGGCAACCTGCATCGGCGTCCCCCACTCGGCTTCCATATCCCGTGCCGCCTCGTACCATCGCGGGTACTCACGGAAGATGTTGCACAGGTTGGAGTGATCTTTGGGCGGAGGAGTGGCACAGCCGGAAAGCAATACCGCAGCGCAGAACAGCAGTGCCAAGCGCGATATTATCGATTTAGCAGCCTGAGTGTGGGCAAACATGGAACTTCACGCCATCCTTGTGGTCTGAATTTATGATAAGCAGCCATGCGCTGCTATCATCCCTGCGAAATAATTATCGGGCAGCACGGTCGCTGCCCTCTTTTTTTATTTTATATCAGCAAAATAGGCATCAAGAAAGGCATCGAAAGACAGTTCATCACCGTTTTCGATTTGCAGCTGTCGCTCAACCGAAGCTGCCGCTTCTTGTTCAAAAACCTCTGCTGAGTAGAACTGGTACTGACGACGGTTCAAATCTTCCGCATGACCAGCTGCCAAGCGCTCACCCACCGAGCCAATCCCGTTCTGCTCACGAATGGCATCGAGCAACTGTGCCGACAGGGTAAACGCCGGCTGTTCAATCCACTTCTGCAGACGTGCCAATGTCTCTTGGTAGACCTCATTGCCCGCTGCGGCATCCATTGCCTCTGCCACCTCGGCCAGTTCGGTAAACACACGGGTCCCCCAATCTTGCACCGACAGGCGCTCGCCGTTACAACCGATCTTCAGCATCAGCTCTGGGTTACGGCCATCCAAAACCACCCGGTTCCAGTTATCACGCCAGCACTCCAGCTCAGCATCATCCATCGGTGCCGACGGAGATAGCACAGCCCAAGTCAGGAACATATCCAGGAAGCGAACCTGATCAGCCGTGATCCCAATCGGGCTGAACGGGTTGACATCGAGCGAACGAACCTCAATATATTCCACGCCGCCACGGCTCAAGGCTTCAGATGGTTTCTCGCCATTTTGGGCAACACGCTTAGGCCTAATTGGCGCGTACAGCTCGTTTTCGATCTGCAGTACGTTATCATTCAACTGGCGGTATTCACCGTCGACTTTCACCCCAATCTTGGCAAATTCTGTCGATGGGGTACGGATCGCCTTCCTCAGACCGTCAAGGTATTGCTCAAGCCCATTGAAACCAATCTTGAGTGAACTCTGCTCATGGTTGGTGTAGCCCAAATCGCTTAACCTCAGCGCGGTTGCATTTGGCAGGAAGTAGGTACCGCAGCCGATCTTTTCAAAGTCCAGCTTCGATTCGGTATTCTCGAGGAATGAACCACACAGCGCAGGAGATGCCCCAAACAGATACGGGATCAGCCAGCCAAAACGGTAGTAGTTACGGATCAAGCCGAAGTAGGCGTCAGACACCGCATCCTGGCGGGCCTGCTCTGATTGCTCACCGAACAAGCCATCCCAGAAAGTGTCTGGGAAGGAAAAGTTAAAGTGTACCCCGGAAATGACCTGCATAATGCTGCCGTAGCGACGCTTGAGGCCCTCGCGATACAGGGTTTTCATCCGGCCGCTATTTGAGCTGCCGTACTGGGCCAAGGTGATCTCGTCTTGATCCCCCACCACACATGGCATCGACATCGGCCAAAGTTTTTCGTCACCCAGCTTGCTGTAGGTAAACTGATGAATATCACTCAGCTGTGACAGCAAGTGATCAACATCCTGAGAAACAGGCGTAATAAACTCCAGCAATGGCTCGGCGAAATCTGTCGTCACCCATTTGTTGGTCAACGCCGATCCCAGCGCTGCCGGGTGAGGCTCGCCAGATAGCTTTCCGTTCGGGGTAATACGCAGGGCTTCACGCTCAAGACCTCGCCCCAATTGGGTCAGGGCATCAGGATTAGCCGCAACTTTTTGCAGCCTTTGTGAAAAATCCATTACTGTGATTCTCAATCTTCAACAACTCAGTCCGGTAGATTAATCATAATTGATCCTGATTACCATGATTATTGCAACGAAACTCTTTTACCAATGAGTAACAATATCGCTTACCTGGACGGTATCAAAAAATAAAGCCGGCACAGGGCCGGCTTCGAGAGGTTACATTGTGGGTGAGAGCGCCTTGACCGGTAGCCCCAAGGTCTCTAACTGCGGTTTCAGGCTCGCTGCATCGCCGACCACGATGATTTGGTAATCTGACGGGTTGAACCACTTGGCCGCCAACTCATCGATCCTTGCCTTCGAAATCGATGCCACAATTTCATTGCGCGTCTCAACAAAGTTCTCCGGCAACGAGTAGGTCAAGATCTGTCCCAGCAGCTGGGCCTTCTTGCTTGGGGTCTCATAATTCAGGGCATCCTTCTGCCCCACCGCCAAGCGCATGAAGTTCAGCTCTTCCTCCGTGACCCCTTCGCTCGACATTTTATCAAGCTCAGCCAGGAACTCTTTGACCGACGGCAGGGTCGCATCAGCCCGGACCTGGGCATAGTACACCGACAGCCCAACTTCCTTACCGCCACTCTGATAGCCACCCGCCCCGTAGGTATAACCCTTGTCTTCACGCAGGTTGAGGTTAATCCGGCTATTGAAGTTGCCTGCCAGGTTGAAGTTGGCCAGCTGGGTTTCGTACAACTCCCCGGTCGCATCATACGGCAAACCTTGGCGTGCCAAGCGGATCACCGTCTGCGGCGCGCCCGGCTTGTCCACCAGCCATACAGTCTGCTTCGGCAAACTCGGCAATGCCGGCGTTACATAGCTCGGCTCAGGCATGCCCTGCCAATCGGCAAGGAAACCCAGTGATGTATTCAGCTTAGCCTTGTCGATATCCCCAACCACCACGATATCCGCCCCGTTAGGGGTATAGTAACGGCGTTGGAAGGCTTTGACGTCTTCCAACGTAATCGACTCAAGTGAGCCTTTGGTGCCTTCCGGCGGAAGGCTGAATGTCGTCCCACCAAACAGCACTTCCCGGGTGGCCTGCCCTGCCAGCCATGCTGGCCGCTGGTGTTCGTAGATTATCCCCTCAAGTGCCTGCTGCTTCACCCGGTCAAAGTCAGCCTGGTTGAACGCTGGATGGAACAAGCGCTCCTGCATGATCTCCAGCGTTTCAGGCAGGAACTTGGTCAGAGAGGTTACGGAGACCACCGTGCCATATTTACCGGCTGAAAAGCTCACCGTACTGCCGAGGCGATCAAGACGGGAGGAGAGCTCTTCCACCGTCGACGCCTCCGAGGCCTCCGCCATCATGCTGGCGGTCAGCTTAGCCAAGCCCGCTTTACCTTCCGGCTCGAAGCGGCGGCCTGCGGGGACAACCATCTGAATTTCAACCGTTGGCGTCTCGCGGTACTCGGTACCCAGCACCTTGATGCCGTTTGCCAACTCGAACTGGTACAGCTCTGGCATCACCGCCTCGACCGGCGATGACGGCTGCGGCATCACCGAGCGGTCAAAATCATCAACCGGCACGCGCATCTGCTGCTGCAGTTTTTCCTCGGAGACTTTGGTGTACTCGGGAATAATACGTGGCGGCGGTGTGAAGTTCGGTTTCGCCGCTTCAATGCTGGTGCGTCCCCTCGGAACCACACTCAGTGTGACATTTGGGTGGCCGTTGAGGTAGCGCATATACGCCTGCTCCATACTTGCCGTTGTCACGCTGCGCAGATTACTCAACTCGGTGCCAAGGTAGCCAGGATCATCGAAGAAAGTCTCATAGGCAGCAAGCTGTGAGACTTTGCCGCTGACGCTCTGCAAGCCAAAGATCGCATTGGCTTCCACCATACCCTTGAGCTCTTCAAGCTCTTTGGTGGACACCCCACGCTCTTCAAGGCCATCAAGAATGTCCGTCACTTCAGCGCGCAGTTTTTTCAAATCACCCTGCTTACCGCTCTGGCCTATGGCATAAACATACATGGTGCAGGCCAGCTCAGCACAATCATGGAATGCTCCCGCATCGACCACTTTGCCGGTCTTTACCAGGTTCTGATACATCAGGCTATTCTTGCCGCCACCGATCACCCTGGCCAGCATATCGAGCGAGGCTTCATCATCTGCGCCGTTGTAGGACGTTGGCCACGCCATCAACAGCATCGGCTGCTGGATCTTGTCTTCCAATGTCAGATATAAATCATTCTCTACTGTTACCGGTTGCTTGGCCGGTTTCTCGACTTCAGGCCCACGAGGAATAGAGCCATAGTATTTGTTGACCCACTCTAGTGTCTGCTCGACATCGATATCACCACCGATAGTCAACGTGGCGTTATTCGGGCCGTACCAGCGCAGGAAGAATGCCTTGAGATCGTTCACATCAACACGGTCGAGATCTTCCACATAGCCAATGGTCTGCCATGAATAAGGGTGGGTGCGCGGATACAGGGCCTCGCCCATCCGTTCGTAGACCAAGCCGTAAGGCCGGTTCTCATAACGCTGCGCCCGCTCGTTCTTCACTGTCGAGCGCTGGATTTCAAACTTGCGCTGCGAAACTGCCCCAAGCAGGAAACCCATACGATCGGCTTCCAACCACAAGACCTTCTCAAGCTGGTTGGCCGGTACGGTTTGGAAGTAGTTGGTCCGATCCCGGTTGGTCGTCCCGTTCAGTGTGCCGCCCGCTTCGGTGATCAGCTTGAAGTGCTCCTGATCGCCGACATGCTCGGAGCCCTGGAACATCATGTGCTCGAAAAAATGCGCAAAACCCGATTTGCCGAGCTCCTCGCGGGCAGAGCCGACATGGTAAGTCATATCAACATGTACCAGAGGATCAGAGTTGTCCTCATGGAGCACCACGGTCAGCCCATTGGCAAGTTGGTATTTAGAATACGGGATCACCGGCGTATCTGAAAACTGCCCGGCCTTGATCTGTTCAATGAATGTCACCCCTTGCGGCAACTCGGGCGCCCCGGCCTGTTGCGACTGTAGCTGGCTACAGCCTGCCAGAGAGATCAGCGCGATCCCCACTATCCACTTTTGCACTCAATGCCTTCCTTATAGTAAACCTTGGACCAGCAAGGCCAGTACGGTATAGCGCGCCGCTTTTCCCACCATGATGATGAAAAAGCTGAGCCAATGACGCATCCGTAGCCAGCCTGCGGCCAAACACAGAGGATCACCGATCACCGGTAACCAGCTGAACAACAACGACCAGTAGCCGTATTTTTTTAGCCATAGTAATGCTTTATGACCATGTTTTTCTTTAGAAGTTTTATCTGGCAGCAACCTTCCCAACCAATAGTTGGTCATTCCGCCCAAGGTGTTGCCGATTGTCGCCACAGCAACCACCAGCCACACCGCATTATCACCGAGCTTCAGCGTGGCAATCAGGTTGGCCTCAGAGCCACCCGGCAGCAGGGTCGCACTCAAAAAACCGGTGGTAAATAATATCCACAAGGCAGATTCGCCATTAAATAACTCTAGCATTGATCGTTCTAGTTGATTGATAGGTTTGCCGTACCATACCCGATCCATAGGCAAAAAAAACGGGCTATCCCAGAGGATGCCCGTTTTAAATTGTTGCGATTCATTGCTGCTAGGCAGATTAACCCACCAATGCCAGCAGGATACCGGCAGCAACGGCTGAACCGAGTACCCCCGCCACGTTCGGCCCCATGGCATGCATCAACAGGAAGTTCTGCGGGTTGGCCTCGAGGCCGACCTTGTTAACCACCCGTGCCGCCATTGGCACCGCCGACACGCCAGCGGCACCGATCAATGGGTTGATATCTTCCTTACTGAAGCGGTTGAGCATCTTGGCCATCAACACACCGCCACCGGTACCGACACTGAACGCCACTGCGCCCAGCACCAAGATACCCAGCGTCTCGAAACGCAAGAACTGCTCGGCAGCAAGCTTAGAGCCAACACCCAGACCCAGCATAATCGTCACGATGTTGATCAGCTCGTTCTGTACCGTGTTCGACAGGCGATCCACTACCCCGGACTCGCGCATCAGATTACCGAGACAGAACATCCCCACCAGCGGCGTTGCGGCAGGCAGGAACAAAATCGTCATCAGCAACACGGCCAGCGGGAAAAGAATTTTCTCACCCTTACTCACATCTCTCAGCTGCTGCATCTTGATCTGCCGCTCTTCCGGAGTGGTCAGCGCCTTCATGATCGGCGGTTGGATGATCGGTACCAATGCCATATAGCTATAGGCTGCAACCGCAATTGCACCGAGCAAATCAGGCGATAGCTGGCTGGCCAGGAAAATGGCCGTCGGGCCATCCGCGCCCCCGATGATCGCGATGGAAGAGGCATCGGCCAAGGTGAACTCCATACCCGGTACGGCATTAAGCAAAATTGCGCCGAACAAGGTAAAGAAGATCCCGAACTGGGCCGCCGCCCCGAGCAACAGGGTTTTCGGGTTGGCAATCAGCGCCCCGAAATCCGTCATCGCCCCCACTCCCATGAAGATCAACAGTGGAAAAACGCCCGTTTCGATCCCGATGTAGTAGATGTAGTACAGCAAGCCACCGGGCTCGGTAAATCCGGCATTGGGAATATTGGCCAGAATCGCACCAAAGCCCATCGGTAGCAGCAACAGCGGCTCGAAGCCCTTGCGGATCGCCAAAAACAGCAAGCCACCACCGACCAGCATCATGATCAGCTGGCCCAATTCAAAATTGGCAATACCGGTCTCGTTCCAGAGAGTTAATAATCCGTCCATGGTTCCCTCTTATGCCAGACTCAGGATCGGCGAGCCGACGGCAACAGAGTCACCTTCTTTGACATGGAGGTCCTGTACAATCCCGCTACGGGCAGCACGGACTTCGGTTTCCATCTTCATCGCTTCGAGGATCACCAGCACGTCACCTTCGGAAACCTGCTGGCCTGGCTGGACATTGATCTTGAAGATATTCCCCGCCAACGGTGCCGGCAGCGCTTCGGCACTACTCGGCTGCGGCGCGGCAACGGGTGCAGGTACACTGGCCGCCGCAGGCTCGACCGAGGTCAGCTCTCCGCTCGGACCGACTTCAACGCTATACACCTGACCGTTGACCTTCACGCTGTACGCTTCAACCGTGGCAGCACTTGCCGCAGGGGCTGGCTGGGCCGCAGACGCTACCACTTCAGGTTCAGTGCCTGGTGCTGGTTCAAACGCCTCTGGGTTGTTGCGGTTTTTCAGGAAATTCAGGCCAACCTGCGGGAACAAAGCATAGGTCAGCACGTCATCAACCTGTTCATCAGCTAGTGCAATGTTATCGGATTTAGCCTTGGCCAGTAAATCGGCCGTTAGTGTATCCAGCTCGGCATCCAGCAAATCAGCCGGGCGGCAGGTGATTGGTTCAGCGCCCTCAAGTACCCGGGCCTGCAACTCGGCATTGACCGGAGCTGGTGCCGCGCCGTATTCGCCTTTGAGCACGCCAGCGGTTTCCTTACTGATGCTCTTGTAACGCTCACCCGTCAGCACGTTGATCACCGACTGAGTACCGACAATTTGCGATGTCGGGGTCACCAACGGAATAAAGCCGAGATCTTCACGAACACGAGGGATCTCTTCCAGTACCTCATCGAAACGATCCGCTGCGCCTTGCTCCTTAAGCTGGCTTTCCATGTTGGTCAGCATACCACCTGGCACCTGAGCAAGCAGGATTCGGGCATCGACCCCTTTCAGGCTACCTTCAAATTTGGCGTACTTCTTACGTACCGTGCGGAAGTAGCTGGCGATCGGCTCAAGCTGCTGCAAATCAAGCTTGGTATCTCGCTCGGTGCCTTCAAGCATGGCAATAACCGTTTCCGTTGGCGTATGGCCATAGGTTTGGCTCATTGAAGAGATGGCGGTATCAAGGATATCCAGGCCAGCTTCAACCGCCTTAACCGCCGTCGCCGTCGACAGGCCTGTGGTCGCATGGCAGTGCAGTGCCAGCGGCACATCACAAGAAGCTTTGATACGCTTGACCAACTCTTCTGCTTCATACGGCTTGAGCAGGCCAGACATATCCTTGATACAGATAGAATGACAGCCTAGATCCTCCAGGCGTTTAGCCAAGTCAGTCCAGGTATCGAGGTTATGCACCGGACTGGTGGTATAGGAAATTGTCCCCTGGGCATGGGCACCAACATCAACAGCAGCTTTGACCGCTTTTTCGAAGTTGCGAACATCATTCATCGCATCGAAAATACGGAATACATCCATTCCGTTGGCGTGGGCACGCTCAACAAATTTTTCGACCACATCGTCAGCATAGTGGCGGTAGCCTAACAAGTTCTGGCCCCGCAGCAGCATCTGCATCGGGGTCTTTGGCATGGCTTGCTTGAGCAAGCGCAGGCGCTCCCAAGGGTCCTCACCCAGATAACGGATACAGGCATCAAAGGTGGCGCCCCCCCAGGTTTCCAGAGACCAATAACCGACATCATCAAGCTGCTCGGCAATTGGCAACATATCTTCGATACGAAGACGAGTAGCAAATAACGATTGGTGGGCATCACGTAACACAACGTCAGTGATCGCTAATGGCTTGGACATGCTCAAAACTCCTTGTAAAAAATACTTCCTAAAAATCACAATGCTCCAGCGACAGCAATGCTGTCGCTTAGGCCTTCTGCTCACGGTAACGATGCACCGCAGCGGAAATAGCCGCGACAACCTCAGGCTGCACGCCATTGTGATTAACAGCAACTGGTGATGGCTGGCAAGGTGCCGGCGCCTTAGATGTCTCTTTCGGCGCAATTTTGGCCAACAGCTGCACTAAATAGATCAAAATACTGAGAAACAGAAAAACCACGATCATTCCGGTAGCCATGATCGTCGCTGCCTCCCACAGCAAAGGACCTAGATCTGCCATAATGCTTCCTTTCATTCATTTTGTAATAGGCGGGTTAACAAATACCACGTTAAGTAAATTTATGTCAAACTGATTAACAACAGACCAACCAATGGTGGATATTTAAGCTTTTTCTGACGGTTTGATCGTAAAATTACAAAAAGGCGCTTAAACCAGAGCAAAAATCAGTTTCGGTTCCGGCTTTGCCTGTGCGAACCGAGGTCACCACCATCACGCCAACCCCTTCGTGCAGCACGCTCTGCATCAGTATCACCACCTACCTTACGTTTACGTAAGCGTAAGTTTCAATAGCGAAAATTTTAAAAGGTTTTGTTTTGTAAGTGATAGCAATGCGGCAAGACAAGCACCGCGAGGCTGGAGAGACAAGCGTTGCCAGAGTATCGGGGAGATGAAAAAGTCCAGATAGAAAAAAAGCCCAGCCGAAGCTGAGCTTTTCAATAATGGCGCGTCCGGGAGGATTCGAACCTCCGACCGCCTGGTTCGTAGCCAGGTACTCTATCCAGCTGAGCTACGGACGCGCAGGCTATGTTCTGCTAGTGCAGAGCATCTTAAATTAATGGCGCGCTCGGGAGGATTCGAACCTCCGACCGCCTGGTTCGTAGCCAGGTACTCTATCCAGCTGAGCTACGAGCGCACACTTAATTCGGTTGTATAGTACTGCCAAACAGCAATACGTTGTCAATAATGGCGCGTCCGGGAGGATTCGAACCTCCGACCGCCTGGTTCGTAGCCAGGTACTCTATCCAGCTGAGCTACGGACGCGCAGGCTATGTTCTGCTAATGCAGAGCATCTTAAATAATGGCGCGCTCGGGAGGATTCGAACCTCCGACCGCCTGGTTCGTAGCCAGGTACTCTATCCAGCTGAGCTACGAGCGCGCAGAATCTGATTGTCGTTGAGCAACCCCAACAGCCAATGCGTTTGGGCATTGGTATAAGTAACAATCCATTGATACTTAGAAATAATGGCGCGTCCGGGAGGATTCGAACCTCCGACCGCCTGGTTCGTAGCCAGGTACTCTATCCAGCTGAGCTACGGACGCGCAGGCTATGTTCTGCTAATACAGAGCATCTTAAAGAATGGCGCGCTCGGGAGGATTCGAACCTCCGACCGCCTGGTTCGTAGCCAGGTACTCTATCCAGCTGAGCTACGAGCGCGCAGAATCTGTTTTCGGTTAGGAAATACCTAACGACCAATGCGTTTCCGTCATTGGCGTAAGTAACAATCCATTGATACTTAAGAATAATGGCGCGTCCGGGAGGATTCGAACCTCCGACCGCCTGGTTCGTAGCCAGGTACTCTATCCAGCTGAGCTACGGACGCGCAGGCTTTCTTTCTCAAGCAGAACTTGAAGAGAAGAATGGCGGTGAAGGAGGGATTCGAACCCTCGATACGGCTACAAACCGTATACTCCCTTAGCAGGGGAGCGCCTTCAGCCTCTCGGCCACCTCACCACACAAATTATGGCGCGCTCGGGAGGATTCGAACCTCCGACCGCCTGGTTCGTAGCCAGGTACTCTATCCAGCTGAGCTACGAGCGCACACTTAATTCGGTTTTATAGTACTGCCTGACGGCAATACGTTTTAAATAATGGCGCGTCCGGGAGGATTCGAACCTCCGACCGCCTGGTTCGTAGCCAGGTACTCTATCCAGCTGAGCTACGGACGCGCAGGCATCTTTCCTAAGAAAGAATAAATGGCGGTGAAGGAGGGATTCGAACCCTCGATACGGCTACAAACCGTATACTCCCTTAGCAGGGGAGCGCCTTCAGCCTCTCGGCCACCTCACCACACAAATTAATGGCGCGCTCGGGAGGATTCGAACCTCCGACCGCCTGGTTCGTAGCCAGGTACTCTATCCAGCTGAGCTACGAGCGCACACTTAATTCGGTTTTACGAGTACCGCCTATTGGCCATACCCTTTTCAATAATGGCGCGTCCGGGAGGATTCGAACCTCCGACCGCCTGGTTCGTAGCCAGGTACTCTATCCAGCTGAGCTACGGACGCGCAATGCAAGAACATTCACTTTCTAAGCAAGTAAATGGCGGTGAAGGAGGGATTCGAACCCTCGATACGGCTATAAACCGTATACTCCCTTAGCAGGGGAGCGCCTTCAGCCTCTCGGCCACCTCACCGTCTTGCGGGGGCCCATATTACTGCCAGCCAAAAATAAGTCAAACACTTTATTGTGAAAAAACGACATCCACTGCGCGGATGCGCACTTAATAGCCAACACGGCACATTATCGTGCGTAAATGCCCAGTATCTCTCCTAGATTCAAGAGTATGGCGTGGCAGGCAGTTACAAAAAAGGCCAGCATAACCGCCGACCTTCTTCGAATTAGTAGTTACCAGAACCCTGGGAACCCGTTTCTTTTTCCGCTTGAATGCGCATATAAATTTCTTCGCGGTGAACAGAAACTTCTTTCGGTGCATTTACACCAATACGAACCTGGTTACCTTTAACACCAAGAACAGTAACGGTTACTTCATCACCGATCATTAGCGTTTCACCTACGCGACGTGTCAAAATTAGCATTCGTGTGCTCCTTGAGTAATCTCAGTATTATAAGAGTTAACGTTTATTATCCAACAATATTTACATTTACGTAAATGTTCACTGCTCAAGAAACAGCGAGAAGTGGTCGATTATCCAGACTTTCTGGCTCCACCACAAATTTTTTGTGGATGTGTTCTACGGCTAACTGTAAATCTTGCCCATTGATCAATAGCGAGACACAACGAGCAGCGCTTTTTTGTTGATAGACACCCACCCCTTTTTCTGTCAGTAAAGCAGCGACTTTCGCACTGTTTCCTTCTACCCCTTCCCCGACTAGGGTCAGTGTAGCAACAGAAGGTTGGGCCAATTCTGTTTTTTCAAAGATAACATTCAGCCGGGCCAATTCATCATCGGCCGCAACGATATAGGTTGCCTGCTGACTATCACCATAACACCAAGCATCAAATCCCAGCAGGCCGAGTTGCGGCTCCACCTTTTCAAGCGGTTGCGCCACCCGGTATAGCGCCTGCTGGCCTTTGACTGCCACCCCCGCGGCTCCTTCGGAAGGTACCGTCGAGAAATCAACCAAGGTCCCTTCCCCTTCATCGAACGATGAAAGGACCCTCAATGGGACCTGGTGGCGCTCAGCATATTCAACCGACTGTAATTGTAGCACTTTTGCGCCATGGCGCGCCATTGCCGTCATATCATCGAAATGAATTGTCGACAAACGGGCCGCTTCACTGACCAAACGGGGATCGGTTGTATAGACCCCGTCGACATCTGTGAAGATCTGGCACTCGTCGGCCGCCAGTGCACCTGCAATAGCGACCGCGGTGGTATCCGAACCGCCTCGGCCTAAGGTGGTGATGTTATTTCGGCTATCACGCCCCTGAAAACCCGCGACCACCACAATGTGGTCGCGCTCGAGCAGCTCAGTTACCACCTCGGTCTCGACCACGGTGATGGTGGCATTATTAAATACAGCATCAGTGCGGATCCCTAACTGGTCACCGGTCAATGATGTTGCCAGATACCCCTTTTGGTTCAGGGCCATAGCCAGCAAAGCAATGGTTACTTGCTCTCCCGTCGACAACAGTACGTCCAACTCCCGCTGGGTCGGCACAGCATCAATCTGCTTCGCCAGCCCCAGCAAACGGTTGGTCTCACCGGCCATTGCCGAAACCACCACCACGACCTGGTGGCCAAGCTGGCGCGCTTTGATCACGCGCTCAGCCACCGCTTCAATACGTTCGATACTCCCGACCGACGTACCACCAAATTTCTGCACCAATAGTGCCACAGCACCTCTCCAACTATTACAGTTTTTCAACCAACCAAGGAGTCACTGACTCCAGTGCCGCAGGCAGTGCCGCTGCATCGGTCCCACCGGCCTGAGCCATGTCCGGGCGGCCGCCGCCCTTACCACCAACCTGCAGGGCAACCAGGTTAACCAGCTCACCGGCTTTCACCTTGCCTGTCAGATCTTTGGTCACACCGGCAATCAGGCCAACCTTGTCGCCGCTGACGTTACCCAGAACGACAATACCGCTGCCTAGCTGGTTTTTCAGCTCGTCAACCATACCGCGCAGGGCTTTATTGTCCGCACCTTCCAGCTTGGTCACCAACACCTTAACGCCGTTGATTTCCTGCGCCTTGTTAATTAGGCCCGCACTTTCCTGCGCAGCAAGCTTGTCTTTAAGCTGCTGAATTTCTTTTTCTAGCTGCTTGCTGTGAGCAACTAGCGCGCTAACTTTGTTTGCGACCGATGCCGCGTCAGACTTCACCAGGCTTGCCGTTTCAGCCAGCAATGATTCCTGAGCGTGCAATGCAGCAATCGCAGCCTCACCCGTTACCGCTTCGATACGACGGATACCTGCAGCGATACCACCTTCCGACACAATCTTGAACAGGCCGATATCACCCGTGCTAGAGGCATGGATACCACCACACAGCTCAACAGAGAAGTCACCCATGCTCAGGACGCGAACTTCATCATCATATTTCTCGCCAAACAGCGCCATTGCGCCTTTCTCTTTGGCTGATTCGATGTCCATCACATCGGTGTCGATCGCATGGTTAAAACGAATTTGCTCGTTCACCACACGCTCGATTTCACGCAGCTCTTCCGGCTTCACCGCTTCTAGGTGAGAGAAGTCGAAACGCAGACCTTCAGGCTTAACCAGTGAGCCCTTCTGAGTTACGTGTTCGCCCAGTAGATTGCGCAGTGCAGCGTGTAGCAAGTGAGTGGCAGAGTGGTTAAGGCTCGTCGCAGCACGGCGAGTGGCATCAACTGTGGCCGTTAGCTTGTCGCCCACTTTCACTGCGCCTTGTGCCAACTTACCGGTATGACCGATAGCGTTGCCGAACTTCTGGGTATCAGCAACCACAAACTGCACACCGTCAGCCGTCATGGCACCGGTGTCACCGCACTGGCCGCCAGACTCAGCGTAGAACGGCGTGTTGTCCAATACGATCAATGCATCTTCACCGGCATTGATCGCGTCAACAGCTGCGCCTTCACGGTAAAGGGCAACCACAGTGGCTTGACCTTCGGTCGCATCGTAACCACAGAATTCAGTATCCGCGTCGACTTTAATCGCGTCGTTGTAATCTACGCCGAACTGGCCAGCATCACGCGCACGCTGACGCTGAGCTTCCATCGCATCGTTGAAGCCTTCTTCGTCGATAGAGAAACCACGCTCGCGCGCAACATCGTTGGTCAGGTCAGCTGGGAAACCGTAGGTATCGTACAGTTTGAATACGGTTTCGCCGTCTAGTACCTTGCCGTCAAGGTTATCCAGCGCTTCGGCAAGGATCGCCATACCGCGGTCCAGAGTACGACCGAAATTGTCTTCTTCGATCTTCAGTACTTTCTCGACCATTTCCTGCTGTTTCTTCAGCTCTTCGCCTGCCGTACCCATGATTTCAGCTAACGGGCCGACCAACTTGTAGAAGAAGGCACCCTTGGCACCCAACTTGTTACCGTGGCGAACCGCACGGCGGATGATACGGCGCAGTACGTAACCGCGGCCTTCGTTGGATGGCATCACACCGTCTGCGATCAGGAATGCGCAAGAGCGGATGTGGTCGGCAACAACGCGCAGTGACTGGTTGCCCAGATCGTCGTGGCCGATAACGGCAGCAGCTTCTTTGATCAGAGTCTGGAAGATATCGATCTCGTAGTTGGAGTGCACGCCCTGCATGATCGCAGAGATACGCTCGATACCCATACCGGTATCTACCGACGGCTTAGGTAGCGGCTCCATGGTACCGTCAGCCTGACGGTTGAACTGCATAAATACGTTGTTCCATATCTCGATGAAACGGTCACCATCTTCTTCGGGCGTGCCCGGGCGGCCGCCCCAGATGTGTTCACCGTGATCGTAGAAAATTTCGGTGCAAGGGCCACAAGGGCCGGTATCGCCCATTTGCCAGAAGTTGTCTGACTCGAACGGCTTGCCGCCTTTCTTGTCGCCGATGCGCACGATGCGATCAGCCGGTACGCCCACGTCTTTGTTCCAGATCTCGAACGCTTCGTCATCGGTCTCGTAAACGGTCACCAGCAGGCGATCCTGTGGCAGTTTCAGCGTCACGGTCAGGAATTCCCAAGCAAACTTGATCGCGTCTTGCTTGAAGTAATCGCCAAAGCTGAAGTTACCCAGCATCTCGAAAAAGGTGTGGTGACGAGCGGTAAAACCAACATTTTCCAGGTCGTTGTGCTTACCACCAGCACGGACACAGCGCTGAGCTGTTGTTGCTCGAGTGTAGTTGCGCTTTTCCAGACCTAGGAATGTATCTTTAAACTGGTTCATCCCCGCATTGGTGAACAGCAACGTCGGGTCGTTGGCAGGCACAAGAGATGAACTCTCGACTACCTGGTGGCCTTTACTCTCAAAAAACGCAAGAAACGCACGGCGAATCTCATCAGTGCTCATGTACATTGGCAAATCCTGAATAATGCTTTTATGTAAACTGAATGGTCGAATTTAACTGTCTTAATCGCCTGCCCTGAGTTCCACCATGCCCTCGGCAGGACAATTCGGGCAGGCAGTGATGGGACTAAAATAAATTCTTTGGCGGTTATTGTAAAACAACGGTAGCCAATACGGGAAATGTTATGTTCAGAAATACGGCAATTTGTCCCCCATCGGCGGTGTGCAGGGGGAGATTTTTGATATTGATGGGGGGATTTCAGCTATTGGCGACTGTTTGCCGCCAACTCAGTACTCATCGTCGACACCGAGAGCATATTTCACCTGCTCGAAGTCAAAGCCCCGAGACTGCATGAAACGTAACCGGCGAGCTTTTTCTTTGTCGCTCTCCATTGGGCTATCGCCATACTTGCGCCGAGCCACCTCACGGGCATGCTCGAACCAGTCAAAGTCATCGTCTTCAAACAGTTGGCTAACCACTTCCTCATGGATCCCCTTGAACGCCATTTCCTGGCGGATCCGCAGCAGCCCCCCCCCCTTGGCAATACCGTTGTTCAACAACCGCTCAGCAAAGCGGGCATCATCCAGCCAATTGTAGTCTTGGCACAGGGTAACAGCCTCATCAACTTCTGCATGCTCGTAACCACGGGCCAGCAACTTTTGCTGCAGCTCCTGCTCGGCATGATCGCGGCGCGACAGGTACCTCACAGCTGCCTGCTTGGCATTCTGTACTGGTTTCTTTGCTCTCATTGTCTTCTCGCTCCAAACAAAAACGGGCGTGGTAATGCTACCGCGCCCGCTTCTCTATTCTGTCATCCAGCTTCACTGGCTCAATGATTTAGAATGCCTGATCTTCTGCATCTTCTTCAGTCTGCGCCTCAGCCGCGGCCTCTTCCAGCGCTGCAGGGGCTAGCAGAAGTTCACGCAGTTTGGCTTCCAGCTCTTCGGCAATGTGGCGGTTTTCCTCAATGTACTTACAGGCATTTGCCTTGCCCTGGCCGATCTTGTCACCTTGGTAGCTGTACCATGCTCCAGCCTTTTCAACCATTTTGTTTTTCACACCAAGGTCAATCAACTCGCCGTAGCGGTTGAAGCCTTTGCCGTAAAGGATCTGGGTTTCGGCCTGCTTGAACGGTGCCGCGATCTTGTTCTTCACAACCTTGATGCGGGTTTCGTTACCGACAACCTCGTCACCTTCTTTGATCGCGCCAGTACGACGGATATCAAGACGAACAGACGCGTAGAACTTCAGTGCGTTACCACCGGTGGTAGTCTCTGGGTTACCGAACATCACACCGATCTTCATTCGGATCTGGTTGATGAAGATACACATACAGTTAGACTGCTTCAGGTTACCGGTGATCTTACGCATCGCCTGAGACAGCATACGCGCCTGCAGCCCCATGTGCGAGTCACCCATTTCACCTTCGATTTCAGCCTTCGGCGTTAGAGCGGCAACGGAATCGACAACCAGAATATCTACCGCGCCAGAGCGTGCTAGGGCATCGGCAATTTCCAACGCCTGCTCACCGGTGTCCGGCTGGGAAACCAAGAGCTGGTCGATATCAACACCCAGCTTGCGGGCATAGATAGGGTCAAGCGCGTGCTCTGCATCGATAAAGGCACAGGTTTTGCCCTGACGCTGAGCAGCCGCGATAACTTCTAGCGTAAGCGTGGTTTTACCTGAAGATTCGGGACCGTAGATTTCAACGATACGGCCCATAGGCAGACCACCAGCACCCAAGGCGATATCGAGAGACAGAGAACCGGTAGACACGGTTTCGACATCCATAGTGCGGTTGTCGCCCAACTTCATGATCGAGCCTTTACCGAATTGCTTTTCAATTTGACCTAACGCGGCGGCGAGTGCCTTCTGCTTGTTGTCGTCCATTCGACTCTCCAAGGGATGCTTAATTAATGCTTAAACTAAGTACTGATAATGATGACCAGTATACTGTCTATTCATACAGTGTCTAGCACTGTATGAAAATTTTTTCGCCAAATTGATGTGGGCCTCGCATCTGCTCAGGATTGAGCCATTAAGGCAATCAATCCAGACAGTGCTTTTTCAACAGCTTGCTGGCGTACCTCTTGCCGATCACCAGCAAAAAGGCAGGTTTCCATTTTCAGCTTACCGGTTTTATCGGCCCAACCAAAGCATACTGTACCGACGGGCTTCTCTTCGCTGCCGCCTCCGGGGCCAGCAATACCACTGATCGCCACCGAAATATCCCCGCGGGAATGCTCCAGTGCCCCCAACGCCATTTCAGCGACCACCGCTTCACTCACGGCACCAAATTCAGCCAAGGTTTCCGCCCTAACACCAAGCATCTCCTGCTTGGCCTCATTACTGTAGGTCACGAAAGCCCGGTCAAACCATGCCGAACTGCCTGCAATATCCGTGATTGCCGTGGCAACGCCACCGCCAGTGCAGGATTCCGCAGTGACCGCCACCCAATTGCGCAGATCCAAAGCCTGCCCGACCTGTAATGCTAATGCCATCATTGCTCCCTAGTTGGTACCGCCAAATTCATACGACGTATTGCCTACACATTACTTGCCTCGCTAGCAGCGGGCAACCCCTTGGTCCTTAGCAAATTGTGCCGGAGGAAAAATACCCGTTCTCCCCTTTGCCGACAGGTCGGGATCACGTATCCTAAGCGACCAGAAACTTCCCCCGGGCAAGCAGGGTAATCCAGCCCACCGGCAAAATGTAGCAGGCAACAACGTGACAATAAAAGGCATAGAAAAACACACCCCTGATGCATAGGTGTGTTATTACTGATTTTAAAGAATTTTCTTTACGGATTATCTATTTACTACACTAAAAGCTACACTTCATATAAAACAAGGAGTCACAGTTAAACCGCAACTCCTTGAATCTATGTGATGAGCATCTAAACTTAGTGTTCTTTATATACCCCATCAAATATAGACAATGACTGTACTTCAATAAGTTACTTCTATTCCTTGTCACCTCTTTCAAGTAACTCAAGGACACTTTATCTTTAACCTTCCTCCTTCTATTCTTGCTTTATGCAAGAGCATCAACTTAGAAAATGATAATTTATCTTGGTAAAGCAAATGGTTACTATTTTGCAGCTGAGGCAAGCGCCCCTTTTTCCAACCTTTGTTAAGAGGGAGAAGTTGCCACATAAACTTGAAAACATATGAGATAGCTTCTTTAGGATCGATGACCTCCCTACTATTAATCGTATGTTTTCTAGCATTAGGACGACCTTCAGCTTTCTGCTGGCTTCTCTTCAGCCTATCAAGCAAAGTCTCAAAAGTTCCATCATTAGTATTAGCAACAAGCATATGAATGTGAGGCTCCCATAACTCACGCTCAGGACAATAATCCATTTCTACGACACCGAATACTGGCCACTGTATACCTGCACGTGAAATCATTTTTCTATAGCGGTCTTTTATTTTCTGAGTATTCACGTCTAAGCACCGATCTGTTACTTGGTCATAAAGAGCAACAGTTACCATGTAATACTCAACACCTTTAGGTAGGTCAGAAATGAAGGTTACTAATTCTTCAACAAGTGCTAATCGAAACTCTCGACAACAAGACTTACAGGCAACGCTGTGACATGGAACATCATTTTCAACACAACCCCATAGCCTGTCAGCTAGCTGTGTAGATTCCCTACGACCATCTCTATATAGCACTTTGTATCTTGCACGAGTTTCGTTCTTTGCTTTCATTTCAGATTCAAAGCCATTCATGTCTAAGAGATGCCCAACCCTGATCTTCGTATTACGGAGCTGACTCATAATTCACACTCCTTCTTTTGACTGTGTACCCGAGAATCCCTCAACGAGCCCATACTCAAGGTTTTCAATCCACAACAGGATATCTGTATACAGCCAACGCTGAACTTTGCCACTGGGGAGCTTCTTCGGTAACGGAAATTGTCCTTTTTTCATCAGCCTATAAGTAGTTGATCGAGATAAGCTTACAAGCTCTAAAACCTGTTTGAGTGTTAGTAATTCTGGCGTGATCTTTTCCATGATTTTTCCTCGGTTCTAATTCGAGGAGTTCTTTACAGATTTCATAACCCAACGATTATTCAGTTGTTTTTCGTGAGTCTCACATTCCGTCGCTGTGAGGCTCACATAAGATAAAGCAATGAAAAAAAACAAATAAATAGAAAAGTTCTGTGAGTCTCACAGCAGTTACTGACATAATTTATATAAAATTGATATGCATGCGCTAAGCTATGCTTCTTTGAAAAGGGAAGTTAAAAATGGCGAAAAGCGATGCACAAAGAAGAGAATCAGTAACACAAAGAAGAAAAGAGTCAGGGCTAAAAGAAATAAAGATGTACTTAAAGCAGGATACTGTAGACAGTTTGAAACTGCTTGCTTCTAAAATTGGATATGATGAAAAACCAACAAACGAAGAGCTATCAAAAATCGTAACAGCTCTCATTCGATCTGAATTAAAATCAAAAGATCAAGTCATTGGTACGAGAGAGCCTACACAACATCTCATATTCCTTTTCGACGTTGTTCAACACCAGTTAAAACTGGGTAGAACCCACAAACAAGTAGTGAGCTTCCTTTCCTCCTACTATGAAGTACCAATCATGCTTTACAAATTAGGAGAAAGCTGGAATTTAAAACATATCTCTAAGCTCACAAACAAAAGATGGGTTAAAGAAAAGGTCATGCAGAGAGAAAGTAGATATGAAGAACGAAATTACACGAGAGCCCCGCAAGGGGAGCGATGATACTGTTAAGTGTGTGTGCTTGAGACTAAAAGCCTAAAGCACCGCATATAGGAAGGTCACAAAACAACCAAAGATGAAGTTTCGATCACTTACCTAGATGGGAAAGGTCACCTTTTATATTTCTATAAAAAGCAACCTTTGAAGTCACATCATAAGATATAACTTATCACAGATATCATCACTGACGACATAGTAATCATCTAATAACCAAAGATCAACTCTTTATTATCAAGCAAGCTTTCAAACACCAAATCAGTATCCCAACAGATAAACCAAGTATTATTGACTAAAACCTCAAGAAGCTCTTGGGATTTTTCATCAGAAAGCTCTTTACCGAAACATACTTTCTCATATTTTTTAGCCCATGCTTTCTTTTTCTTTATATCAATATAAGGGCATGACATTGAATCAAGGAACAAATAACAGACTCTGGCATCATACTTTATACGCGAAAGATTCAGCAATCTTTTATTTATTTCCTTTGTTAACGTTTCAACAAATGACTTATAATCATCAACACCACCTGCATAATATAATGCTGACATGATATGAAAATAGTCAAAACTATCCTCATTAGATAAGTAGTCTTGTGATGTCCTTTTTAATCCATCAATGTTAAATACTTTTGAAAAAGTTGCTGCAGGTAACAAGTACTCATTTCCCATGACTCGTGAGATGCAAAGTAAGTTAGAAAACTCAATTGGAACAAATGTATTTACACTCGACGACATTTTATTAAAAGAGCTACTTGAGAAAAATGAATCAACCTGATTGCTGACTTCCAGTATGAAAAGATCCATATCTTCAGGATGCATTTTCTGAAAATATTTATAAACAGAATAACAAAGAGTACTTAACTTTAGGCTGTTTGATGATGTTGGTGATATATTAAACAAGTGAAAAGCGATATCAAGCAAGACAAAAATAGCGTTTTTCTGACTCCCAAAATCACTATTCATAAACCTTCTATCTTTAAAAACCAACTTAATTTTGTTCAAAATAGCTGCGATAGAGTAACCACACATCACTGTGTATGCATCAAAATCCTCATAGGATGCAGTCATAACCCTATCAATAAACTTTCTTTTTACTAAATTAGGTCTAATTATTAATCTAAGGTTATTATTATCTTCATAGCAAAAAACAAAACTAAACAACCAAGAAATTGATTCTTGAGTATCTATCTTAGCTCTAGTTATACTTGTAATAAATGGTCGCTCTCTTTTAATAAACTTATTTTCATTAAGTGACAGCTTGTAAAATCTTAATTTTGATTCCAATTTAGATTTAATAACTGTCAAATCTGCATCTGAAGAACCAAAAATAAAATAGTCATCTACATATCTTTTTATACAATACTGTTTACCATTGAACAGGCCAATTTCATCAAGCTCTTTTTCTAACTCTGAATCTACCGCTTGCATTAGTAACTCAGCAAAAATTCTGCTGACCTCATTACCAATTATTATACCATTGGTTTCATTATAATTAGCTCTTTGCATGAGGCGATCAAAAAAGGAAGAAAAGTCACTTTTCTCTCTACTCTCTTTAGCAAAAGATTTATTTTTTAGCGCCCATGATATTGAATGAGTATAAATGCTGTCAAAAAATTTGGAAATATCAACAGACCAAAAATGAGTATACTTCCTTTCCAGCATCAAAAATTCTTTAGAATCAAAGAATCTACTTAATTTGTTATAAGCAGCATATGAAAAGAATGTAGAAGGTTGAAAGACATAATTATTATCCAATTTATCTTTCTTAGAGTAATAGAATGAGGAAACACGATGAGGTTTCCTCATTGAATAAGAACTTTTACTACATGAAGAAATAATCCTATCTGAAAATATACGATATAGTTCGATAGCTTGTGTTTGACTTGCTGGATGCAGTAAACCTAAATGCCTTAGACCACCGTTAGACTTTAGAATTGAATATTTAATAGGAACAAAGTCTTTAGAGGAATCACTACAAACAAATAAATCCTCTATAATTTTATTTTTTATACATTGATTTTCTTTATTTATAGACCACTCGTAGATATGCTTATAAAACCAATTATTGGAGAAGATATTAGGAACATCTAAAGGTGCTGTTTCGGATAGCAATACTCTATTGTAATCACCTTTATTTACTAAATTTTTCATTTTAGAGCCATGCCTGCTTTATTTCTTTAAAGTCTTTATAAGATAACTTACAGAATCTTTTATTTTCAAACCCCTCTTTAAAGCTTACTTTTGAGAGTTTAAGCCTATATTTATATGATAAACAAGCTCTCAATCTTCGGCTTAAGTGAGATTTATTTGAAAACAAAACACTTCTATAAAAAACATCCAACTCATTTAACTGTTCTACATCCGTAACATATTTATAATTAAAAAATATACCTGATAAAACTTGACTGCCGTTACCTGCATTTACCAGCGCATAATTTTTCGACAGAAAGTATATTCTTTTTTGAAGTAAATCATACCTTTCGTTAAAAGCATTTTTACTTGATATAAATTTCGCAATCGACTTTATTATTCTTTTCTTGATCTTTTCTATCTTGTTTTCAGATATTCTTACATTTACAATTCTACGATCTATTGTTAGGGTTTCACCAATTTTATTCTCAATGGTTTTAACATTAAAGTTATACCCTAAAAAATCAAATGATTCTGAAAACTCATAATTATCTGATGTCTTCTTTATCATCTTAAAATCAACTTTATTCCCATTTTGGTGAAATTCAAGTTTAGATGGCAATGGTGAATGTGCTAGCAACTCGATTAATGATTTTCTATTTATGCTAGGAACAGTAACAATTATAATATCATCTACAAACCTAGAGTAAAAAAGAACTCCGCTTTGCTCTGATATGAATTTATCAAAGTCAATCATCATCAGTTCTGATATTGTTGAGCTGATCCCCATCCCTCGAGGTAAACCACTTACATCTTCCAAATCAAGCTCTTGAAACAAATCGAATATTATCTTTATTGTTTTCCGTGATAATAATGAGTCTGACTTTAATTTACTTAATATTGTTTTTCTATCAAAAGACTCATAAAAAGACTTTATATCAAGTCTATGTATAGAGAAAGCATATGAGTCTTTCATATGCGATATTAGCAGTCTTATAGTTGTGTCTCTATCTATACATTTAACATTATAATGGCGTTCAATATTACTAACCAATAAATTATGCAACAATATTGATTCTGGAGTTGTTAAAGTAAAAGCTGGCTTTCCCTTAACTACAATTTTTTTTATTGTATTATTCCATTCCACTCCTGAACTAATATTATTAGGGATCTTATTACAAACTAACTCAAGTGATTCCTTTTTTTTAAACTCAGGAATCTTAATTAAATTTTTATACCTAACTTTTTTCCTAAAAAATCGCGGTATATAAGCAAGCTCAGACACAAACAAAGCACCATTATGCAATCAAAGCCATAACTATATATTATTTAGTCATAACCCTCTATATTTATTTATTAATGCTATGATGTTCATCACTAGCGTTGATGTATCATATCCATATGATCAGCCCATAGTTGCAAAGCTTCGCGGCATTCATCCTCATATCGATGTAAGTTATAGGTGCCAGCAATGCCTTGTTTAGTATGACCTATCACTGCTTCAGCGACTTCCTCCCTTACTTTTAACCTCGCTAAACCAGTTCTGACGGTTCTTCGAAGGTCATGTGGCGTCCAGTGCTCAATATCTAGCATTTCATCTCTTTGCCTCAAGTGCCAAGTAGACGAAGATAGATGATCTTGATTCAATGCTTGATTTGTTTTTTGGGAAGGAAAAAGATATTTCCCACCTAATATTTTATTACTCATTAACCAAGCTAGTGCTTGTTTAGGCAGCTGTACATACCTTGAAGTTCCTGTCTTTGTCGATGGTAGAAAAAGCGTTCCTTTATCAAAATCAACATGCTCCCATTCTGCTTCACACAACTCACCTGTACGGCACCCCGTCCATAAAGTAAAAAGAAATATATTTTTTACTGTGTGAGATAAACTCGATTCTGGTAGCCATAAGAGAAACTTACGAAGCTCATCATCTGTAAAAGCTCGCTTCCCCCTCTGGCTGGCAAGCTTAATTCCACTGCTTTTCAGCGCATTTTTAGCCTTAAAAGCAGGGTTAGTAAAATCCTCATCAAACCTTCCCCTACCTATTGAATACTCATAAGCTAAGTAAAGCTCTCTAAGAACATTTCCAGCTTGTACTGGGGCTCCCCTATCAACAATACCTAAAACTAGCTCTGTGATTTCAGCACGGCCCAATTTTTCAGCATCAAGACGGCCTATTTTCTCAATTACGTCACGCTCAAGCGTTCTGCGAGTCTCTTTCTGTCCTTTTTTTATCCGAGAACCACTGACAATGCGTCCAGATGCATCTCTACGGTCTTCAATTTTTTCCTGCAAGTAGAGCTCAACCATCTGATTTATAGTAAAAATAGGCTTCTCTTGGCCATCTATAGACTCATTAAGCACTTTTTGCTCATTTAGGTAAGATTGAGGATCTATTCCACTAGCCCGCTTGCTCTTCAATAAGAGTAATTCAACGCGGGCTTCTGATAATGACATTTCTGGGTAAACACCCAATTTCAACTGCTTAATTTTGCCATTCTTGGGATGTCGATATCGGTAGAAAAAGGAGGTTAACCCCTTTGAGCCTTTTTCAATACGCAACCCAATATGATCACCGTGATCAGTTAGCCTTTCACCAGCTTTTAAGTTTCGTATTTCTCTATCTGTGAGGGATTTGATATCCTTCGTCTTCGCCATTTTGAGCCTCCATGTCCACTTCTATATTATTTATAAGCATAGCTTACAAGTGTAGGTTTAATTGGCTTCTTCATCACAAACTTACACTAAAAGCTACACTCGCATGAGCAATTGATATGTACGTAGTGACACATGCAGACACAGTAAGAAACTATCCCAATGATAGTAAGATAATGATTTTCAACAACTCATAGGTGAACTTAATAATGAAAAACAATGACAAAGAACAGAAACATACACCTATGATGCAGCAATTTCTTCGGATCAAAGCAGAGAATCCGGATGTCTTGCTGTTCTATCGGATGGGTGATTTCTACGAACTATTTTTTGATGACGCCAAGCAGGCTTCGCAACTGCTGGATATCTCGCTGACCAAGCGCGGCTCTTCCAACGGTGAGCCGATCCCGATGGCCGGGGTGCCTTACCATGCCGTAGAAGGCTATCTTGCCCGCCTTGTCCAACAGGGCGTGTCTGTGGCTATCTGTGAGCAGGTCGGCGATCCCGCCACCAGCAAGGGGCCGGTCGAGCGCAAGGTGGTGCGCATCATCACCCCGGGTACCGTCAGTGACGAGGCGTTGCTGAGCGAGCGACAGGACAATCTGATTGCGGCGATCTACCACGAGGGCAACCAGTTCGGCTATGCCACGCTGGATATCACCTCAGGGCGCTTTATGCTGACCGAGCCCGAGACCGAAGAAGCAATGCAGGCCGAATTGCAGCGCACCAGCCCCGCCGAGTTGCTGTACCCGGAAGACTTCGCGTTGCCGGGCCTGTTCCACGGTATGAAAGGTGCCCGCCGCCGTCCAGTGTGGGAGTTCGATCTCGAGACTGCGCGCCAACAACTGACCATGCAGTTCGGGACCCGCGATCTGGTCGGCTTCGGCGTCGAGCAAGCCGAGCACGGCCTGTGTGCCGCTGGCTGTCTGATGCAATATGTCAAGGACACCCAGCGCACTGCCCTGCCGCATATCCGCTCTATCACGCTGGACACCAAAGATCATTCGGTGATCTTAGATGCCGCCACCCGCCGTAACCTGGAATTGACCCAGAACCTGGCCGGCGGCTTCGACAATACCCTGGCCTCGGTACTCGATCAGACCGCGACCCCCATGGGTAGCCGTTTGCTCAAGCGCTGGCTGCACCAGCCGATCCGCGACCGCCAGCAGCTCAACGGCCGCCTTGATGCCATTACGGCCTTCAAGGACACCGGGCTATTTTTGGATCTGGCTGGAGTACTGCGCCACATGGGCGACTTGGAGCGTATCCTTGCCCGTTTGGCCTTGCGTTCTGCCCGCCCGCGCGATCTCGCCCGCATGCGCACCGCCCTGCAACACCTGCCTGAACTGGCGGAGATGCTCGGCGACATCGACCAACGCCGTATCGGTGAACTGGCCGGCCTTGCCGCGCCGATGGACGAACTGTGCGAGCTGCTTGAGCATGCCATTATCGAAAACCCGCCTGTGGTGATCCGCGATGGTGGCGTCCTGGCACCGGGCTACAATGCCGAGCTGGACGAGTGGCGTGACTTGGCCGACGGTGCCACCAAGTTCTTGGAGGAGCTGGAAGCCAACGAACGCGAACGCCATGACATCGACAGCCTGAAGGTCGGCTTCAACAACGTCCACGGCTTCTATATCCAGGTCAGCCGTGGCCAGAGCCATCTGGTGCCAAGCCACTATGTGCGCCGCCAGACGCTGAAAAATGCCGAGCGCTACATCATCCCGGAGCTCAAGGAGCACGAGGATAAAGTCCTCAACTCGAAATCAAAGGCCTTGGCGCTGGAGAAGAAACTGTGGGAAGAGCTGTTTGATCTGCTGCTACCGCACCTTGAGAAGCTGCAAAACGCTGCCGCGGCGATTTCCGAGCTGGATGTGCTGGCCAACCTGGCCGAGCGTGCCGACACCCTCAACTACTGTCGCCCAGAACTGACGGAAACCACGGGGATTGAAATCACCGCCGGTCGTCACCCGGTAGTCGAGCAGGTGCTGAGCGAACCGTTTATCGCCAACCCGATCTCGCTCCACCGTGACCGCCGCATGCTGATCATTACCGGCCCGAACATGGGCGGTAAGTCGACCTACATGCGTCAGACCGCCCTGATCGCCCTGTTGGCCCATGTCGGCTCTTTCGTGCCTGCCGAAGCGGTCAAGATTGGCCCGCTGGATCGGATCTTTACCCGTATCGGTGCCTCCGATGATCTGGCCTCAGGCCGCTCGACCTTCATGGTGGAAATGACCGAAACCGCCAACATCCTGCACAATGCGACGCAGAATAGCTTGGTGTTGATGGATGAAATTGGCCGCGGTACCAGTACCTATGACGGTCTGTCACTGGCATGGGCCAGTGCCGAATGGCTGGCCGACAAGATCTCGGCCATGACGCTGTTTGCCACCCATTACTTTGAACTGACCGAGCTGCCATCGCTGATGGACGGCTTGGCTAATGTTCATCTTGATGCGGTAGAGCACGGTGACGAGATCGCCTTCATGCACGCAGTCCAGGAAGGTGCTGCCAGCAAGTCTTACGGCCTGGCCGTCGCCAGTCTTGCCGGGGTGCCGAAGTCGGTGATCAAGCGCGCCAAGTTCAAGCTCAAGCAGCTGGAGGCCAGTGGCCACCAACAAGCGGTAGCTCCGGCTAGCCAAGCCCCGGTGGCAGAGCAGCAACTCAGCCTGCTGCCAGAGCCCAGTGAAGTCGAAGAAGCCTTGGCACGTATCAACCCCGATGAAATGACGCCGCGCCAGGCGCTAGATGAACTCTATCGCCTGAAAGCACTTCTGTAGAAGGTTATTGGCTTAGCGGAAATAAAAAGGGATGCCAGATGGCATCCCTTTTTGCAAACACCGGAAAAAGTGTGGAATAAAAGAACCCGGCTAATTACATTTGCTCCTGGTTGAATAGCGACTCGATATTCAGTCCCTGGTGGGTCAGCATATCACGCAAACGGCGAAGGCCTTCGACCTGGATTTGGCGCACTCTTTCCCGGGTCAGGCCAATCTCGCGACCGACATCTTCCAGGGTTGACGCCTCATAGCCCAGCAAGCCAAAACGGCGGGCCAGCACTTCACGCTGCTTCGGATTGAGCTCTTGCAGCCAATGGACGATAGACGTTTTGATATCGTCATCTTGGGTTGATGTTTCGGGACCACCACTCTTCTCATCGGGGATGATATCCAGCAGGGCTTTTTCCGAGTCACCGCCGATTGGGTTGTCCACCGAGCCCACACGCTCATTCAACCGTAACATCCGATTGACATCGTCGACTGACTTATCCAGTTTGAGGGCAATATCTTCAGCCGTCGGCTCATGATCCAGCTTCTGTGCCAGCTCGCGGGCAGTACGGAGGTAGACATTAAGCTCCTTGACGACATGGATTGGCAGACGAATGGTACGGGTCTGGTTCATGATCGCCCGCTCGATGGTTTGGCGGATCCACCAGGTTGCGTAGGTTGAAAAACGGAAGCCGCGTTCCGGATCGAACTTTTCTACCGCTCGGATCAAGCCAAGGTTGCCTTCTTCGACCAAATCGAGCAGCGCCAAGCCACGGTTGCTGTAGCGGCGGGAGATTTTAACCACCAGACGGAGGTTACTTTCGATCATCCGCTTGCGGGCAACTTCATCACCCCGCAAGGCACGCCGGGCATAGAGGACCTCCTCCTCTGCGGTTAGCAAGGGGGAAAAGCCAATTTCACCCAGGTAGAGCTGAGTCGCATCCAGAGCTTTCTGCGTAGCTCCGTATTGCGACATGTCGACATCATCATCGCTAGCACTAACATCTTCGGCTTTGGTTTCGACAGTTGCGGAATCAACTTCCATTTCTTCATCGAATTCAAAGTCTTCAATATCTGCAGCAGTATTGCTTCCACTCATAGCGCCTCCCAGATGGCGAGTTAGCAAGACATTACAACTTTACTATGCCATGTTGTCTATCGCGGTAAATAACGCATAGGATCTACGGATTTACCTTTGTAACGGATCTCAAAATGCAGCTTCACTGTATTCGTGCCGGAGCTTCCCATCGAAGCTATTTTTTGGCCAACCGATACCTGTTGCTGCTCCTTGACATAAACTTGGTCGTTGTGGGCATAGGCACTGAGGTAATCATCGTTGTGCTTGATAATGACCAAATTGCCATATCCCCGAAGCGCGTTACCGGCATAAACCACCACCCCGCTGGCAGACGCATTGACTGATTGCCCACGCTGCCCGGCGATGTCGATACCCTTGTTGCCGTTCTCCGAATTGGAGAACTTGGCTATCACACGCCCCTTAGACGGCCAAGCCCATTTAGCCACTTTAGCGTTGCTAGGTTGCGGCTTATTTGTAACAACTTTGTTACTTTTGGTTGTTTGAGAGTACTCTTTTGTGGGAGCCGGATCAACATTTTTATTGGCGGCTTTTTGCGCGTTTTGCACCTGAGACGCAGCTGCCGGAGCCGGTTGCTGGGAGGCTGGCTGTGGCGCAGGCTGTGACTTAGCCGCTGTTTTAGGTTGAGCCGGTTTAGAGCTTGTTGTTTTTGTGGGAGTTTTAGCAGCAGGCACCGCTGCTACGGCCACAGGGGCTGCCCGGCCATACTGCGGGGCAACATATTTCGGCCGCCACAGTTGCAGCTTCTGGCCAGGGAAAATAGTATAAGGGGCCGACAATTTATTACTTCTAATAATATCGTCAACATCCCGCCCGGTAATGTAAGAGATGAAGTACAAGGTATCCCCCTGCTGCACTTCATAATAGCTGCCGCGATAACTCCCGCGTTCAAGGCTGTTATAGTCCTTACCTAGGCTCATCACCGGGGCCGGGCTATGATTGCTACAGCCAGACAGCATCAGGCCTGCAACTAATGCTGCCAGCTTCCACGCCCTTGCTGAAGACAACACCCTGACCATTTTTGCTATGCCAACTCCCCGGCAACCAGTGGTACAAAGCGTACCGCTTCAATATCACGATAGGTAAAGTGCTCACCTTCACGAACAATCACTTTTAGTACCTGCGATACTTCACCAACCGGGATCACTAGGCGGCCTCCATCCGCAAGTTGCGCTAGGAGCTCGACCGGGATCTCAGCCGCCGCCGCCGTCACGATAATGGCATCAAACGGGCCTTTACTCGCCCAGCCACGCCAACCATCACTGTGCTTGGTCGAGACATTATGCAGCTCAAGCTGTTTTAGGCGCCGCTTCGCCTGCCACTGCAGCGCCTTGATCCGCTCGACGGAGTACACATGATTAACCATATGCGCCAGTACCGCGGTTTGGTAACCGGAGCCAGTACCAATTTCTAACACCCTTGAACCGGGAGCTAGCGCCATCAGTTCGGTCATCTTGGCCACGATATAGGGCTGCGAAATAGTCTGCCCGCAACCAATAGGCAGAGCATTGTTTTCATAAGCTTTGTGTGACAAGGCCTCATCGATAAACAGCTCTCGAGGGACAGATGCCATCGCCTGGAGCACCTTGTCATCAGCAATCCCCTGACGGCGCAAATAGTTCAGCAAAAGTGCCCGCTCGTCCACGTTACGCATTGCGACTATTTCTCCTGTAGCTCTATCCACTCACAGATCCCTTCCAGCGCATCATGCGCGGTAAGATCCACCTGCAGCGGGGTTATCGATACACATCGCTGCTCAATGGCGTAAAAATCGGTACCAGGCCCGGCGTCCTGACAAGGCCCTGGAGGCCCCAGCCAGTAGAGCTCTTTGCCCCTGGGATCAACGCCCTTGACCATGTTCTCGGCACGGTGACGGGCTCCCAAGCGGGTTACCTGCCAAGTCCCTAAATCTGAATAAGCGACATCCGGCACATTGATATTTAAAATTTTATTGCTCGGCAATGGCTGTGACTGTATTTTTTGCAGCACTTGCTTCACCACCTGCGCAGCAGTATCAAAATGCTGATGCCCAACCAAGGATACGGCTATCGCCGGGACACCGAGGAAATGCCCCTCCGTCGCCGCCGCAACCGTCCCTGAATAAAGCACGTCATCACCGAGGTTGGCACCATGGTTGATCCCGGCGACAACCACATCAGGACGCTCATCGAGCCATTCATTGAGCGCAAAATGGACACAATCTGTCGGCGTGCCCTCGACCGAGATCCGCTGCTCACCTTCATGGCGGATCCGCAGCGGGTTATCCAGCGTCAGCGAATTGGACGCCCCCGAGCGGTTGCGGTCCGGGGCAACCACCGTTACCTCGCCAATTTCGCTCAATACCTCCGCCAGGGTATTGATCCCCTCGGCAAAGATGCCATCATCATTACTGATCAGAATTCGCATCGTATCCTTCCTGTTGTGGCAGCTCGACCATGAGCTCGCGAACGACTGCGGTGGCAAAACAACCCGCTGGTAGCGCAAAAGATACCGTAACCGTGTCGCCATCATGCTGCCAAGCCATGTCCTGCGGTTTCAGCAGCAACGGCCGGCGTTCATGGCGCATCCGGTTATCGCGGATCAGCTTTAGCAGCAACGGTTCTTGCTCGACAATCGCCATTTCAAACGCTTCGCTCTGGCCACTCGTCGGCAAAGCATTGTCGCCCATCATCGGGGCCGTAATACTGGCAGTGCCGTTGTCAACAGCCTGCTGCCACTGCTCAAGATCGGCTTGCACCAAGCGACCACGCTCATCACCATCGACTTGCAGCAAATCACCATCCAGCACCGTGTGGACAGCCTGCTGCTCGATGCGCGCAGATAGCACCATATTGAACAGCCAGGAGCGAGCGGCAGACAGGTAGAAGCTGCGCTTGCTCTTGTCACGCACCCGGAATTCATCATTGCCCCAGGCCCGGGCCTTGACGACATTGTTGCCGCTATGGCCAAAGCGCTGTTCACCGAAGTAGTTCGGGACACCCTGCTTGGCAACCTGTGCCAAGCGCGCCACCACATCATCGGCCTGATCCAATTCACGCAGTGTCAGTTGGAACCAGTTACCCACCAGATCCCCGGGACGCAGCTTCTTGTCATGACGGGCCGTTTCCAGTACTTCAACACCGGGATGCTCGGCAACAAACTGGGCCAAATCCGGATCCGGTTTCCCCGGCAGGTGAACACTGAGCCACTGCTCGGTCACCGCATGGCGATCCTTTAGGCCCGCCCAGCTCACATCACGTGATTTGACACCGCACGCTTTGGCCAGTTCGTTCACTACATATTTGGTGTTTTCACCGGTTTTACGGATCTTCACCATGAAGTGCTCGCCGGTACCAGCAAACTCGAAGCCAAGGTTTTCCTTTACTACAAAATCTTCAGGTTCAACCTTAATGCGGCCCTGACAGCTCGGTTTTCTATACAACCAGCTGAAGTTGTCCATTACCGTAGACATAATTACACCATTCTTTAGCAGCATCGAAATGCCAGAAGACAGGGCTACCACCGCCCTGCCCGATTTATTCTTTGTGGATCAGCACTACCGCTTCACAGGCAATGCCTTCTTTGCGCCCGGTAAAGCCTAGGCGCTCCGAGGTAGTCGCTTTGACATTGATGTTCTCAACGTCGGTTTCCAGATCCTCGGCAATCGCTTGGCACATTGTATCAATATGCGGAGCCATTTTCGGTGCCTGAGCAATAATGGTGACATCCAGATTACCCAGGCGATAGCCTTTGGCTTTTACTTTGCGGTATACATCGCGCAGCAACAGACGACTGTCAGCCCCTTCCCACTCGGCATCGGTATCGGGAAAGTGACGGCCAATATCACCGGCACCAATGGCACCAAGTAGAGCATCGCATACCGCGTGCAGCGCCACATCGCCATCCGAGTGGGCAATCAGCCCCTGCTCATAAGGGATCGCAACGCCACCAATAATCACCGGTCCTTCGCCACCAAATTTATGCACATCAAAACCGTGTCCAATTCGCATCATTGTTGCTCTTCCTTCAATAAATGTTGCAGGTAAAATTCCGCGATGGCGAGATCTTCTGGCTGGGTCACTTTCAAGTTATCGGCACGCCCGGCAACCAATTTCGGTGCCATACCGCAGTGCTCCAGCGCAGAGGCTTCATCGGTGATGATTGCCCCGTCGGCCAATGCCTTTTCCAACGCCAGCTTCAACTGGCCAACCCGGAACATCTGCGGAGTAAGGGCATGCCAAAGATCGCTGCGCTCCACAGTCGAAGCTATCGCCTGCTGACCATTGCCACGCTTCATGGTATCGCGCACTGGGGCCGCCAAGATAGCACCACACTCACTCGCCAGCGCCTCATCGATCAGCCTCTGCAGATCGCGCTGGCGCAGGCAAGGGCGGGCAGCATCATGCACCAGCACCCAGGCATCTGGATCGGCGATGACCGCCAAACCGGAGAAGACCGAGTCGGCCCGCTCCGCCCCACCATCGACCCGGGTAACCAGGGGATGCACCGCCAACGGCAGGGTTGGGAAATACGGATCATGCTCGCTAACGGCAACCACGACGCGATCAATCATCGGGTGCTGCAGCAGGCGATCAATGGTATGTTCAAGAATAGTCTTGCCTGCAATGAGCAAGTACTGTTTAGGTCGGTCAGCCGCCATCCGGCTACCAACACCAGCAGCCGGTACGACTGCGATCAATTTATCTTTCATGGAATTCAATCACTGACAATACGGAAAAAGGTTTCACCCGTTCCGATCATTCCCAGCTCGTTACGAGCTCGCTCTTCGATGGCTTCCTGACCGCGGTGCAGGTCATGAATTTCGAAATACATCTGCTGATTGCGCTGAGCCAGTTCGGCATTGGCCTGCTGTTGCACCACCACGTTGTCACGCACCGCCAGGTAGTCGACCATGCCGTTCTTGCCGAGCCAGAAGTCATATTGTAACCAGCTGAGGATTGCCAGCAGCAGGAGGTTTAACAATCGCATTGCGCCCTCTTGGCAATGGTATAAGAAATTAAGCTAATCATAACAGATTGAAACACAAAGACGTGTCAAGCCGGTGGTAATAATACCAAACTGAATATTACTCAGTTCGGTATATTCCCATAACTTGCACGTTGACACTAGGGGCTGTAGGCCGCCAAGCCGCTATTCGCCCATAAAAAAACCGCCCATGGTGGGCGGTTTTTAGTATCAGCTCGGGTCACCCCGATACGCAGCTTTTAATTAAGCTTGGCCTTTAACTTCTTTAAGACCGTTGTAAGGTGCTTTCTCACCTAGCGCTTCTTCGATACGGATTAGCTGGTTGTACTTAGCAACACGGTCAGAACGGCTCATAGAACCAGTCTTGATCTGGCCAGCAGCAGTACCTACCGCTAGGTCAGCGATAGTTGCATCTTCAGTTTCACCAGAACGGTGAGAGATAACTGCAGTGTAACCAGCGTCTTTAGCCATCTTGATAGCAGCTAGAGTTTCAGTTAGAGAACCGATCTGGTTGAACTTGATAAGGATAGAGTTAGCAACGCCTTTCTCGATACCTTGAGCAAGAATCTTAGTGTTAGTAACGAATAGATCGTCACCAACTAGCTGGATCTTGTCACCTAGTAGTTCAGTCTGGTGCTTGAAGCCATCCCAGTCAGACTCGTCTAGACCGTCTTCGATAGAAACGATTGGGTACTCAGCAACTAGGCCAGCTAGGTAGTGGTTGAACTCTTCAGAAGTGAAGATCTTACCTTCGCCTTTCATGTTGTAGTTGCCAGCTTCTTTGTCGAAGAACTCAGATGCCGCACAGTCCATAGCAAGAGTTACGTCTTTGCCTAGCTCGTAGCCAGCTAGCTCAACAGCTTCTTTGATTGCAGCTAGAGCAGCAGCGTTTGACTCTAGGTTAGGAGCGAAACCGCCTTCGTCACCTACAGCAGTGCTCATGCCTTTAGACTTAAGAACTTTAGCTAGGTTGTGGAATACTTCAGCACCGATACGTAGACCTTCTTTAAGAGTCTTAGCGCCAACTGGCTGGATCATGAACTCTTGGATGTCAACGTTGTTATCAGCGTGCTCACCACCGTTGATGATGTTCATCATTGGTAGAGGCATAGAGAACTGACCAGCAGTACCGTTTAGCTCAGCGATGTGCTCGTATAGAGGCATGCCTTTAGCTGCTGCAGCAGCTTTAGCGTTCGCTAGAGATACAGCTAGGATTGCGTTTGCACCGAAGTTAGATTTGTTTTCAGTGCCGTCTAGGTCAAGCATGATCTGGTCGATTTCAGCTTGTGCTTTAGCGTCTTTACCTACTAGAGCTTCCGCGATTGGGCCGTTCACAGCTTCAACAGCTTTAAGAACACCTTTACCTAGGAAACGAGACTTGTCACCGTCGCGTAGCTCAAGAGCTTCACGAGAACCAGTTGATGCACCAGATGGTGCAGCAGCCATACCTACGAAACCGCCTTCTAGGTGAACTTCAGCTTCTACAGTTGGGTTACCACGTGAGTCAATGATTTCACGACCTAGAACTTTAACGATCTTAGACATTGTGTTTCCTCTTGCTTTATCTTCAAATTAAAAGCTAAAAAAATAGCTGCAGCCATCACTGCCACAGCTATCCGTAATCCTTACTTGTTAAGCTCACCGCGCTGGTTTGCACCAGCCGCTTTCACGAAGCCTTCAAATAGAGGGTGGCCATCGCGAGGCGTAGAGGTGAACTCAGGGTGGAACTGAGCGGCCACAAACCATGGGTGGTTCGGGATCTCGATGATTTCCACCAACTTCTTGTCTGCAGACAGACCAGAAATTTTCAGACCTGCTTTCTCTAGTTGAGGAAGTAGGTTGTTGTTTACTTCGTAGCGGTGACGGTGACGCTCATGAATCGTTGGGTTACCGTATAGTTCACGCGCTTTCGAACCTTCAGCCAAGTGACATAGCTGAGAACCAAGACGCATAGTACCGCCAAGGTCAGATTTTTCGGTACGCTCTTCAACGTTGCCTTCGCCATCAACCCACTCAGTGATCAGGCCAACAACCGGGTTCTTGGTATCAGCGTTGAACTCAGTAGAGTGAGCGCCTTCAAGACCCGCAACGTTACGTGCGAATTCAATCAATGCCACCTGCATACCCAAGCAGATACCTAGGTAAGGGATGTTATTTTCACGGGCGTACTGTGCAGTCAGGATCTTGCCTTCTACACCACGGCCGCCGAAGCCACCAGGAACCAAGATAGCGTCAAGGCCTTGCAGCGCTTCTTCGCCTTTGCTCTCGACATCTTGCGAGTCAACGTACTTGATCTTCACAGACAGGCGGTTCTTCAGGCCTGCGTGCTTAAGTGCTTCGTTCACTGACTTGTAAGCATCTGGTAGTTCGATGTACTTACCCACCATACCGATAACAACTTCGGCTGTCGGGTTAGCTTCTTCATAGATCACCTGTTCCCACTCAGAAAGATCAGCTTCCGGCGCTGTAATACCGAAGCGCTGACATACCAAGTCATCAAGACCCTGAGCCTTGATAAGCTGTGGGATCTTGTAGATGGAATCTACGTCTTTCATTGAAATAACGGCTTTTTCCTGAACATTACAGAACAGTGCAATCTTGGCACGCTCGTTAGCAGGGATCATACGGTCAGAACGACATACCAGGATGTCTGGCTGAATACCGATAGAAAGCAGCTCTTTCACAGAATGCTGGGTTGGCTTAGTTTTCACTTCGCCAGCCGCTGCCAGGTATGGAACCAATGTCAGGTGCATGAACATAGCACGCTCGCGGCCTAGTTCTACAGCTAGCTGACGGATAGCTTCCATAAATGGTAGAGATTCGATATCACCTACTGTGCCGCCAACTTCGACGATAGCAACGTCGTGGCCTTCTGCACCAGCAATAACACGCTCTTTGATGGCGTTGGTGATGTGTGGGATAACCTGAATCGTTGCACCTAGGTAGTCACCACGACGCTCTTTACGCAGTACATCAGCGTAAACACGTCCCGCAGTGAAGTTGTTGCGCTTAGTCATCTTGGTACGGATGAAACGCTCATAGTGACCTAGGTCAAGGTCAGTCTCTGCACCGTCTTCCGTTACGAATACTTCACCATGCTGAATCGGGCTCATTGTGCCTGGGTCAACGTTGATGTAAGGGTCTAGTTTCATCATGGTCACTTTCAGACCACGTGCTTCTAGAATAGCCGCTAGTGATGCAGCAGCAATACCTTTACCTAGTGAGGATACGACCCCGCCCGTAACAAAAATGTAATTCGTCGTCATGTTTTACCTGGAAGATTGGTATAGAGGATATAAAAAGTATCTGGACGGGAAATTAGTATACCAGACACACTTTATCGCCACAACGTGAAAACTATCACAGCACGTTTGGTTTTTTTTTGTCTCAAATCAATTCTACTAAACTAGGTGACTATAGATTGACCATTCCTCCGTGCGGCCGCCCGTATCCCCTCCACCTAGCTCACTTTGTCTTCAGCTCGTTGCGCTTGACCTCGTCCCAGATTGCATCCAGGTACTCCAGTGAACAATCGTCAAGGCGCTTCCCTCTTTCTAGCACAGTTTTCTCCACTTCGCGAAAACGGCGCTCAAATTTCTGGTTGGCCCGCTGCAGAGCCACTTCCGGCTTGACCTGCACATGGCGGCTGAAGTTGGCCACCGCGAACAGCAAGTCTCCCATTTCCTCTTCGATTCTATCCTGATCCGGTGACACCTGGATGACCTCTTCCAACACCTCGTCAATCTCCTCCTGGACCTTGTCGAGCACCGGACCCAGAGTGTCCCAGTCAAAACCGTGCTTGGCACAGCGCTTTTGGATTTTATCGGCCCGGGTCAGTGCCGGCAGCGCGCGCGGGATATTGGCAAGGACACTGCTATCCTCCCCTTTGGCGGAGCGCTCCTTGGCCTTTTCTGCTTCCCAATTGGCGTTGATGTCAGCCTCACTGGCAAACTCGGTATCAGAAAAGACATGGGGGTGGCGGCGGGTGAGCTTTTCGTTGATCCCCTGCACCACATCATCAAAATCAAACAGCCCCTGCTCCTTGCCGAGCTGGCTGTAAAATATCACCTGAAACAACAAGTCACCCAACTCTTCTCGGACATCATCCCAATTCTGCTGCTCAATCGCGTCGGCCACTTCGTAGGCTTCTTCCAAGGTATGCGGCACGATGGTGGCGAAGGTCTGCTTCAGATCCCACGGGCAGCCATTGTCCGGATCACGCAGCTTGGCCATGATCTCCACCAGTTGTTCGATAGGGCGTTGTGATTTACTCATAGGGTTAATCTCTGTCTGCAAAAGAAAAAGCGGCAGCCTTGGCTCCCGCTTTTGTCATTAAATCTAATACTGCTTAGTGCAGCCTTTTCGCCTCGGCGACGTCTCTCACCTGCTCGATACGCTTGAGTACCCGGCTCAGCACTTCCAGATCGGTCAGCTCGATATCGAAATCCATGATCGACATCTGCTTCTTGAAATCAACCCGGCTCTTCATACCGGCCACTTTGACCTTCTCGTTGGCTAAAGTGTTGGTCAACTCCTTGAGCAGGCCGTTACGCTCTGCCGCGGTGACCCTCACCGTAATGTGGTAGTTGCCGACAAAGCCGCCGCCCCACACCGTATCGATGATCCGCTCCGGCGCGACATGACGCAGCTCCTCGAGTTGCTCACAGTCACTGCGGTGAACCGAAATCCCCCGCCCCTGCGTCACAAAGCCCTGGATATCATCGCCCGGGATCGGCTGGCAACAACGGGCAAGGTGGGTCATCAGGTTATCCACCCCTTCCACTACCACCGCATCACGCTGCGGCTTCTTGGTGGTTACCGGCTTGCTGCTGGCTTCGGTCAGCTTCTCCAGCAGTTGCTGATCCTCTTCCTCTGCCGTGGGTTTATTGACCAAGGCATTGATATGGTTGATGACCTGATTAATCCGCAGATCACCGCTGCCGATCCCGGCAAACAGCTCATCGGCCGAATTGACATTAAAACGCTTGAGCGCATAAGCCTCGGCATCCTTCATGGTCGCGCCGATCTTGACCAGCTCGATTTCCAAGATCTCACGGCCAGCCAGGATGTTTTTGTCGCGATCCTGCTTGCGGAACCAAGCATGGACCTTGGAGCGAGCGCGGCTAGAATTCACGAAACCGAGGTTCGGGTTCAACCAGTCACGCGAGGGGTTCGGCTCTTTCTGGGTAATAATCTCGACCTGATCACCCATCTGAAGGTTGTAGGTAAACGGGACAATACGCCCCTCGACCTTAGCACCAATACAACGGTGGCCGACTTCCGAGTGGATGTGGTAAGCAAAATCCAGCGGAGTCGCATCAAGCGGCAGATCGACCACATCGCCTTTCGGGGTAAAGGCATAGACACGGTCATCAAATACCTGGCTACGCAGCTCTTCGAGCATCTCGCCCGAGTCGGACATCTCTTCCTGCCAGGCAAGCAGCTTACGCAGCCAGTTGATTTTCTCATCGTAGGATGACTTGGCACCGCCTGACGATGAACCACTTTCCTTGTACTTCCAGTGGGCAGCAACACCCAGCTCCGACTCTTCATGCATCTGCTTGGTACGGATCTGGATCTCAATCGTCTTGCCTTCCGGGCCCAGGACTACAGTGTGGATCGACTGGTAGCCATTAGGTTTCGGGTTGGCGACATAATCGTCGAACTCTTTCGGCAGATGACGGTACTTGGTGTGGACGATACCCAGTGCGGCGTAGCAGTCCTGGATTTCGTCAGCAATGATCCGCACCGCACGGACATCGAACAATTCATCGAATGCCAGGCTCTTCTTCTGCATCTTGCGCCAGATGCTGTAAATATGTTTCGGACGCCCCTGGACATCGGCCTTGATTGCCGACGCCTTCATGTCGTCGGCTAAGTCGGTCACGAAGTGCTCGATATATTGCTCGCGGTCGATGCGGCGTTCGGACAGTTGCTTGGCAATCTGCTTGTAGGTCTCAGGGTGACGGTAGCGGAAGGCGTAGTCTTCAATTTCCCACTTGAGCTGACCGATACCCAGGCGGTTGGCCAGCGGCGCATAGATATTGGCACACTCTTTGGCAGCAGCCCGGCGCACCTCATCCGGCTCGTCTTTCACCTCGCGTAAGTTACAGATCCGCTCGGCCAGCTTGATCACCACGCAGCGGAAGTCATCGACCATCGACAGCAGCATACGGCGGATATTATCGACCTGTGCCGACTGCTCTGCACCTTCCTTGGTGGCGTTGAGCTGACCGATGGCTGCCATCTGGCCAACACCGGTGACCATCTGCATAATGGTGTTGCTGTAGTCTTCCTTAAGTTGCTCCGGGCTGTATACGCCAGCCTCCACCAGCGGGAACAGCAGGGCTGCCACCAGCGTATCTTTATCCATGCTGAGCGTGACCAGGATCTCGACCATCTCGCGGCCCCGCCATAGCAATAATGACGCGCGCTCGTCCCCTGTCGTCAAGTCGATACACCGCTGGTAAGTCTTGGCAAGATGCTTCGCTACCTTGGCATCCTGCTTCAGGCTATCAACCCAAGATGAAAGCTCGAATGTATCATTTTCCTTTAAATGCGCACCGCGAACTGCGACCATTTCTCTATCCTGTTTACTCTAGTAATGTGAGTCTATTGCTTGATAAACAACGCCATCGACTCCAAATGCCCGGTATGGGGGAACATGTCCATCATACCCAACCGTTCCAACTGATAACCTTGTGTCAATAACACCTGACTGTCTCGTGCCAGCGTCGCCGGGTTGCAGGAGACATACACCACCCGCTCAGGCCCCAGATTCACCACATGCTGCATGACGCCAGCTGCACCGGCCCGGGCCGGGTCGAGCAATACCTTGCTGAACTTTTCTTGGGCCCAAGATTTTGCCGTGACATCCTCTTCTAAGTTGGCTTGATAAAATTCAGCGTTAACCTGTTGATTATTTTTTGCATTCTCTGATGCACGATGCACCATCTCATCGACGCCTTCAACACCAACCAGTGCTTTTGCTCGCTTTGCGAGCGGTAAACTGAAATTACCAAGCCCACAGAATAGATCAAGTACCCGATCATCAGGTTCGACAGCCAACCAGTCCATGGCCTGGGCCACCATCTTCTGGTTCACCTCGCGATTGACCTGGATAAAGTCCTTCGGCGAGAAAGCCAACTGCAGGCCATCCAACTCATAATAAGGAGCCGGCCCGGAAATGCTATCGAGGGACTCAGAAGTGGGCGCCAAGTACAACATTAGCTGGTGCTGGTCAGCAAACTGACGGATTGCGGTCATGTCTTTGTCAGAGAATGGCTGCAGATGGCGGATCAGCACCACCCGGCCATTGTCGGCGTCGACCAGCTCGACATGGCCAAGGTGCTTGCGCCCCTTGAGCCCAGACAACAGACTACGCAACGCCGGCAAAAGTTCATTCAGCGGCTGTGCCAGCACCGGACAGTGCGCCACATCGACGATTTCCTTGCTCTGCTTTTTGCGAAAGCCGATCTGCAGCTCCCCGCCCTTCGGTATCACGCTGAGGCGGGCACAGCGGCGGTATTGCCATTCGGCGCTGGTGATCGGCGCGACCTGCTCGACCTGTCCGCCCGTACGGGCAAACTTGCCCATCAGCTCCCCCAGGGACTGCTGCTTGGCCGCCACCTGGCCTTGGTGCGACAGATGCTGCAGGTTACAGCCACCGCACTGGTCGTAGAGCGGGCAAGCCGGGGCTACGCGCTCAGTGCTGTCACTCAAACGGCGGATCACCTTGGCACGGGCAAACTGCTTTTTGTCTTCCGTCAGCTGGATAATTGCCTTCTCCCCAGGCAACAGCCCCTCGACAAACACCGGCTTGCGGTCGAGGTGGCCGATACCGGCACCCAGGTGGTCGAGCCGGCTGATGGTGATTTCTTTATGCTTGGTATCGGTTAATTTTCTTTTCTGAGGCTTAAAAAAGCGTGCCATAGTAATTGGACCCACGGAGCAATTTGTCCAAACTGGTGATTTCTACAACAGTTTAGGATGAGTTGATTGTCGAATAGCCTGACTTTCATTAAGCTAGCGGCCATAGATGGGATAATTGTCCCATAGAATCGCATTCTTGTAATTAAGAGAACCATGACCAAATATGGACTTCGTGCCAGGGTGTTCACCCTGACATTAGCACCGACGCTGATTATTGGCCTGCTTTTGAGCGCATTTTTTACCATGAGCCGATATCGCGATCTTGAACATCAGCTTATCTCGACCGGTGCCAGCATTATCGAGCCCCTGGCGATCTCCACCGAATACGGCATGGCCGACCAGAACCGCGAGGCCGTCCGCCGCTTGATCAGCTATGCCCACCGCAAGCATTCGCAAATCGTGCGCAGTATTGCGGTGTTCAATACCAAGAACGAACTGTTCGTCACCTCGAACTTCCACCGTAACTTCGAGGCCCTGATGTACCCGGAAGATCAGCCAATCCCGCTGTTGCTGGAAACCCGGCTCAACGAAAACGCGCTGATCCTGCGCGCGCCGATCCTCAAGGAAGGCCAGTTCAGCAACGCGTCCATTCCGGGCTACCAGGCCGAAACCCTCGGCTATATCGCCCTCGAGCTCGACTTGAGTGCCCTGCGCCTGCAGCAGTATCAGGAAGTCTTTACCGCCCTGATGGTGCTGCTGCTCGGCCTGACCCTGTCTGCGCTGTTCGCCTACCGGCTGATGAAAGATGTGACCCGCCCGATCTCGCACATGGTAAGCATGGTTGACCGGATCCGCCGCGGCCACCTTGATGTGCGTATCGAAGGCCAGCTGCTGGGCGAGCTTGATACCCTGAAAAACGGTATCAATGCGATGGCGATTTCGCTATCGGAATACCATATCGAGATGCAGCAGAGTATCGATCAGGCCACCTCGGACCTGCGTGAGACCCTCGAGCAGCTCGAGATCCAGAACGTCGAGCTGGATATTGCCAAAAAGCGCGCGCAGGAAGCGGCACGGGTCAAATCCGAGTTCCTCGCCAACATGTCGCACGAGCTGCGTACCCCGCTCAACGGGGTGATCGGCTTCACCCGCCAGATGCTCAAGACCCGCCTGAGCTCCAGCCAGCAGGACTACCTGCAGACTATCGAGAAGTCGGCCAACAACTTGCTGACCATCATCAACGACATCCTCGACTTCTCCAAGCTGGAAGCCGGCAAATTATTGCTTGAGAACATCCCGTTCGACTTCACCGAGTCCCTCGATGAAGTGATGAAACTACTGGCACCGAGCGCCCACGAAAAAGGCCTCGAGCTCACCCTCAAGGTCGACCACCGCATCCCGAGCGGCATGATCGGCGATCCACTGCGTATCCAGCAGGTACTGACCAACCTGATCGGCAACGCGGTCAAGTTTACCGAGCGCGGCAACATCGATGTCTCAGTCGAGCTCAAGACCGAACGCGACGAAAGCCTCGAGCTGCAATTCATGGTTCGTGATACCGGGATCGGTATCTCTGAACGCCAGCAGGCGCAGCTGTTCCAGGCCTTTAGCCAAGCCGATGCCAGTATTTCTCGCCGCTACGGCGGTACCGGCCTTGGCCTGGTGATCACCCAGAAGCTGGTGAGCCAGATGGGCGGCGAAGTCAGCCTGACCAGCCGCCTCCACCAAGGCTCGACCTTCTGGTTCAGCCTGCGCCTGAACAAGACCGATCTGCCGGTGTCCCAGCCTATCGACACCCATTCGCTGATCAACAAGAAACTGTTGCTGATCGAACCCAACATGCAGGCAGCCTCGGTGATCCAGCAGCGCCTGATCCGTGCCGGTATCCATGTCACGTACCGCTCGAGCATGCCAGATGATGCCGAGCACCACGATTTTGCCCTGCTCAACCTATCGCCGGGCGAACAACCGCCAATCGCCACCTTGCTCGACCAGGTGTTCAAGGCCGAACAGCTCAGTGAGAAAGTGATCGTCAGCCTGCCGACCACCGAGCTGGCCCTGTCCGAGCGCCTGCTCAATGCCGGGGTTACCTCCTGCTTGCCGAAACCTCTGGGCCACCGCAAGCTGTTCGAAGCCTTGGTCAGCGAGCCCGATCAGTTCAGCGAACCGGAGCCGCAGCCAATCAGCAGTGAAGCGCCAAGCATCCAGCCGCTGACCGTCATGGCGGTGGACGACAACCCGGCCAACCTCAAGCTGATCTCCGCCCTGCTGTGCGAGCGGGTCGAGACGGTGATCACCGCCAGCGGCGGCCGCAAGGCGGTGGAGTATGCCCACCAGAAAGAGTTTGACCTGATCTTCATGGATATCCAGATGCCGGAAATGGACGGGGTCACTGCCTGCCAGGAAATCCACAAAACCGAACTCAACCATTCCACTCCGGTGATTGCGGTGACCGCCCACGCCATGGCCGGGGAGCGCGAGCGCCTGATTGAAGCGGGGATGGATGATTACCTGACCAAGCCCATCGAAGAGCGGATCCTGCAACAGATCCTGGCCAAGTGGACCACGCCGCACGACCAGCCAATCCACGCCCTCGATGCCCCGGTCCCCGAGCCATCCCAGGACGATACCAGCAGCAACGAGGCACCAGCGAGCGCGAACCAGAACGTCAGCTGGGACTGGGATTTGGCCCTGAAGCAAGCCGCGGGCAAGGAAGAACTGGCCAAGGATATGCTGCAGATGCTGCTCGACTTCATGCCGGAAGTGGAAATGCTGGTCAACGAGGCACTCGACGGCAAAGATATCGAGCTGTGGCCGCCAATCCACAAGCTCCACGGCAGCTGCGCCTACAGCGGCGTGCCGCGCCTCAAGAACCTGTGCCATACCATCGAAACCGAGCTCAAGGCCGGGGCCAGCACCGACGACATCGAGCCGGAGCTGTTCGAGCTCATCGACGAGATGAACAACGTGGTCAAGGCGTCGAAGGCGTATAGGCACTAAGGCATAGGGCTCTAGGCAATGGGCCGATAGTAGAACAAGGCGAGCTTCGAGCTCGCCTTTATTTTGGGTGCTGTGGTGCTGTGGTGCTGTGGTGCTGTGGTGCTGTGCAAGCCCAGCTTTAAGTGATGACAGTGTCAAACTTTGGCTTAATCAAAGCCCCTTAATCCGGCTGAAAGCACTATTAATCTATCGCTAAAGGCATGCAATAACTTAGCACTCCATAGGGCCATAGGGCCATAGAACCGCTATTACGACTCCAGAATCACCGTCGCCACCGCGTACTTCTTCTCGTCGGCAATGGTCAGGTGGACATGGTTGACCCCCATCGCCGCAGCGAGTTCAGCCGCCTTACCCGATAACGCCAGCAAGGGTTTGCCGCGCTCATCGTTGGACACGGTAAAGTCGTGGAAGGTCACCCCACAGGCAATACCGGTACCCAGCGCTTTCGAGGCAGCTTCCTTGACCGCAAAACGCTTGGCCAGATAGCGCCCCTGCTGCTTGAGCGACTGGTATATCTCGTATTCACTCGGGGCCAGCAGGCGCTGGGCAAAGGCATCACCGCTACGGGCGAAGGCTTTCTCCACCCGTTCGATATCGGCAATGTCCGTCCCTAAGCCAACAATCGCCATTAGCGACGGGCGCTCAACATTTCAGCCCGCATATCAGCAACAGCCTTCTCCAAACCATCAAACACCGCGCGGCCGATGATAGAGTGGCCGATATTTAGCTCGTACAGCTCAGGCAGTGCCGCAATCGGCTTCACGTTATGGTAGGTCAGGCCGTGGCCAGCGTTAACCTTGATACCCTGATCGTCAGCGTAGCTCGCCGCAGCAGCGATTTTCTTCAGCTCAGCCTGCTGCTCTTCTTCCGTCTCGGCATCGGCGTAATGGCCGGTATGTAGCTCGATATACGGTGCGCCACAGGCTACCGCGGCATCAATCTGGGCACGGTCGGCATCGATGAACAAGGACACTTTGATACCCGCTTCGGTCAAGGTGGCGGTTGCTGCTTTGATTTTCTCCAGCTGGCCAGCCACATCCAAGCCGCCCTCAGTGGTCAGCTCTTCACGCTTCTCCGGTACCAGACAAACAAACTCCGGCTTGGTGTCCAACGCGATCTGGACCATCTCATCGGTTACCGCCATTTCTAGGTTCATTCGGGTCTGGATGGTCTCGCGCAGAATGCGCACATCACGATCGGTGATATGACGACGGTCTTCGCGCAGGTGGATGGTAATACCGTCTGCTCCGGCACGCTCAGCTACCTCGGCCGCATGCACCGGATCCGGATAACGGGTGCCACGGGCATTACGCAGAGTCGCAATATGGTCGATATTCACGCCGAGTAAGATGTTGTTCATTTTCCGGTACTCCTTCCTCTAGGGATAAACAATTCCCTGCTTTTTAATGGCTTGCCGCCCAGATAGGGCTTTAGCGCGATACGGGTAAAGCGCTTGGCTGCCCGGAGCTGATCCGGGTTCTCGAACCGCCTAGCGGCAATCGCCTTTAGTTGTTCACCGGTGAAAGTCAGCTGGCCGACCGTCAACGAGGCGATAAATCCCCGTTGTTCCCGGTAGTTATAAGTCATGGTGTCATCCACCGGCAGGCCACTGCCCGCACAATGGAGGAAGTCCACACCATAGCCGAGATGATCGAGCAAAGCCAGTTCAAAACGGCGCAGTGCAGGCTCTGGATTCTCCGCCTGTGCCAGCTCACGCAGCACATTCAGGTAATCCAGAAACAGCACGGGGTAAGGGGTATCAGTTTCCAGCACCCGGGCTAGCAACTCGTTGACGTACATAGCCGAATAGAGGATATAACTGCGCATCGGCAAGCCGATGCTGATTGGCTCAGCATGGGTGAGTACGGGCATGGAGCCCTTGCCGGACCATTTCATGAAGAGCGGGGTAAAAGGCTGAAGCGCCCCTTTGAGGTTGGAGCGCTTGCGTCGCGCCCCCTTCGAAAGAAGGGTAAGACGGCCCGAGTCCTCGCTGAAGACGTCGAGGATCAGGCTCGTCTCGCTATAAGGACGAGTATGAAGGACAAAACAACGCTGAAGCCCTTCCATTCGCTACCTTATAAATCGTCAATATAGCCCAGGCTGCGCAGGGCACGTTCGTCATCCGCCCAACCGGATTTCACTTTCACCCACAGCTCAAGGTAAACCTTGCGCTCGAACAGATCTTCCATGTCGATACGGGCTTCACGGCCGATGGTCTTGATCTTGTCGCCACCTTTGCCGATCACCATCTTTTTCTGGCCCTTGCGCTCAACCAGGATCAGGCCATTGATGTCAAAGCCGTCGGTATCCGGGTTGTAGTCGAAACGCTCGATTTCGACCGTCACCGAGTATGGCAGCTCATCGCCGGTAAAGCGCATCAGTTTCTCACGGATGATCTCAGACGCCATGAAGCGCTGCGAGCGATCGGTCACATACTCCTCCGGGAAGTAGTGCTCGCCCTCAGGCAGGTGCTCTCGCACGATCTTCTCGACCGCATCAATGTTGGTGCCGTGTTTGGCTGATACCGGCACCACATCGACAAATTTCATCTTGCTCGAAAGCTCCTGCAAGTGCGGGAACAACTCGTGCTTGTCTTTGACGTTGTCGACCTTGTTGACCAGCAAAACGGTTGGCAGCTGGGACTTAGCCAACTTGTTAAGTACCATCTCGTCGTCTTTGGTCCACATGGTACCGTCGACTAAGAACAGCACCAGCTCGACATCGGTCAGTGAGCTACTGGCTGCCCGGTTCATCAAGCGGTTGATGGTTCGTTTCTCTTCAATGTGCAGGCCAGGGGTATCTACGTAAACCGCCTGATAGCCATCGCGAGTATCGACACCCATAATACGGTGGCGCGTGGTCTGAGGCTTACGCGAAGTAATAGATAGCTTCTGGCCGACCAGACGGTTCAGGAGCGTCGATTTGCCCACGTTCGGGCGACCGACGATGGCAATAAAGCCACAATGTTGCTTGTCTGTCATGATTCCAACTGCTTAAGCGCAATTTCTGCCGCTGCCTGCTCTGCCTTGCGCCGACTGCCGCCTTTACCGATAACAGGTTTCTCCAAACCTGCCACTTCACACTGCACCGTAAACTCTTGGTTATGGGCCTCACCATGCACTTTGGTCACCGTATAGGCTGGCAACGGCTGGCGACGCCCCTGCAGGCATTCCTGCAGACGGGTTTTCGGATCTTTCTGGTTGATGCCCGGCTTGATCGTTTCAAGTCGAGACTGGTACCAGCGCAGCACGATGCCACGTACATTTTCAATATCGCTATCTAGATAAATAGCACCGATGATTGCCTCGACACAGTCGGCCAGAATCGAATCGCGACGGAAACCACCGCTTTTCAGCTCGCCAGGACCCAGCAACAAGTGATCGCCCAGGTCGAACTCGCGGCCCAACTCGGCCAGCGTCTTGCCCCGTACCAGTGTGGCACGCATCCGGCTCATGTCGCCCTCATCCACCGCAGGGAAGCGGTGGTAAAGATCATCGGCGATCACGAAGCTGAGGATCGAGTCGCCCAGAAACTCCAGGCGTTCGTTGTGTGTCCCGTTGGCACTGCGGTGTGTCAGCGCCAGGGTCAGCAAATCAAGGTTGTTAAATTGGTAGCCCAGCTTACGCTGGAGTCTATTTGCAGGAGTGGTCATTTTTTCCCGATCAGTTTATGCCACCGATGCGGCTAAAGCGCACACCGGTAGGAATCCAAGATGGAAGTGCACTGTCAGCACCTCGTTCAAACTCAAAGCTGATCCAGATCCCGACCGCTTTGCCCACTAGGTTAGCTTCTGGCACGAAGCCCCAGTAACGGCTGTCTGCACTGTTGTCGCGATTGTCACCCATCACGAAGTACTGGCCTTCCGGCACCACCCATTCGCTGCTCCCCGGACGCGGCTGGTAGGCCAGCGTACGGTCGCGCTTGAGTGGATTAACCAGAATCTGGTGCTCATGCTCGCCCAACTGCTCGTTGAACTGCACCATTCGGGTCATGCCCTGGCTAAATTCGCTGTCGGTCATCTCGGTCAACGGTACCGGCTTGCACTCGCCTGAACCTTTCGTCGCCACACAAAGCTGTTTGTGGGCACTGTAACGAACGGTATCGCCCGGCAAGCCAACGACGCGCTTGATGTAATCGATGTTCGGCTGAGGCGGGTACTTGAATACCACAATATCACCACGCTCCGGCTCGCCGGTTTCTACCATTTGGTGGCGGAAAACCGGGTCTTTCAGACCGTAGGCAAACTTCTCAACCAGAATAAAATCGCCAACCAGCAAAGTCGGCATCATCGAACCGGATGGGATCTGGAACGGCTCATAAATAAATGAGCGAAATACCATAATGAGCGCGATCACCGGAAACATCGAACTGGCAGATTCTACCCAGCTCGGTTGCGGTGCCACGGCCTGTAGGGTTTTAGCATCCACCTGTTCGCCGGCATTGGCTGCCGCCGCTTCAATTTTCAATTGACGTTTCGGCGCCCAGATAAATTTATCCAAAGCCCAAATGATCCCGGTCACCAGTGTTGCTAGCACCAGGATAAGCGAAAAAGTATTTGCCATTATCTTCCCTACTTATATCAACTACCGAGCCAGCGGCAGCGACCTTTGCCGTTACTGCCCACTCGATATAACAATGCAGCAAGCCCGGCCTGCTGCATTGTCTTTGTTATCAATGCCTTTGCTAATGGTAGCAAGGCGGACACAAAAGCGTCCAGTGATAACAATGAGTTATAGTTACTTGTCTTTACCTACATGCAAGATAGCAAGGAAAGCTTCCTGTGGCAGTTCGACGTTACCGATCTGCTTCATTCGCTTCTTACCTTCTTTCTGCTTCTGCAGGAGCTTCTTCTTACGGCTCACGTCACCGCCGTAACACTTGGCGATAACGTTCTTGCGCAATTGCTTCACCGTCGAACGAGCGATGATGTGGTTACCGATAGCGGCCTGAATCGCGATATCAAACATCTGGCGAGGAATGAATTCCTTCATCTTCTCAACCAAGTCACGGCCGCGGTAATGGGCATTATCCTTGTGGGTGATAATCGCCAGCGCATCAACGCGGTCGCCGTTCAGCAGGATATCCACGCGAACCATGTCAGATTCTTCGTAGCGCTGGAAGTTGTAATCCAGTGACGCGTAGCCGCGAGATGTCGACTTCAGACGGTCGAAGAAATCCAGTACCACTTCCGACATCGGGATATCGTATGTCAGGGCAACCTGGTTGCCGTGGTAAACCATGTCTACCTGCACACCACGCTTCTCAACACACAGGGTGATCACGTTGCCCAGGTACTCACTCGGCACCAGGATGTTACAGCGGGCGATAGGCTCACCGATCACTTCGACATCGTTCACGGCCGGTAGCTTGGACGGGCTATCAACATAAATCATCGTGCCGTCGGTCTTCTTCACCTCGTACACTACCGTTGGTGCCGTGGTGATCAGATCCAGATCATATTCACGCTCCAGGCGTTCCTGGATGATTTCCATGTGTAGCATGCCCAGGAAGCCACAGCGGAAACCGAAGCCCAGCGCCGCAGAGCTCTCTGGCTCGTAGAACAAGGACGCATCGTTGAGGCTCAGCTTGCCCAGCGCATCACGGAAGTTCTCGTAGTCATCAGAAGAAACCGGGAACAGACCCGCATAGACCTGAGGCTTCACTTTCTGGAAGCCCGGCAGCGGCGCTTCACAACCGTGCTTGGCATGGGTCAGGGTATCACCTACCGGCGCACCAAGGATATCCTTGATACCACAGACCACCCAGCCTACTTCACCGGTGCGCAGGATATCGGTATCCACCTGTTTCGGCGTGAAGATACCGATACGGTCAACACCCCAAACCTGGCCTGTGCTCATTACCTTGATCTTGTCATTCTTCTTCAGCTGACCGTTTTTGATACGAACCAGAGAAACAACACCTAGGTAGTTATCGAACCAGGAGTCGATGATCAGTGCCTGAAGCGGTGCCTCAGGATCGCCTTCCGGCGCAGGGATGGCCGATACGATGTTCTCCAGAACATCTTCAACACCCAGACCCGTTTTCGCAGAACAGCGGGTCGCTTCCAGGGCGTCGATACCGACGATTTCTTCAATTTCTTCCGCTACGCGCTCAGGATCGGCGGCTGGCAGGTCAATCTTGTTCAAGATTGGCACGACTTCCAGATCCATCTCAATGGCAGTGTAACAGTTTGCCAATGTCTGGGCTTCTACCCCCTGGCCGGCATCAACCACCAGCAAGGCCCCTTCACAGGCCGCCAGAGAGCGAGATACTTCGTACGAGAAGTCCACGTGTCCCGGGGTGTCGATAAAGTTCAGCTGATAGGTTTCACCATCTTTGGCTGTATAGTCGAGCGTCACGCTCTGAGCCTTGATGGTAATACCGCGTTCGCGTTCAAGATCCATGGAATCAAGAACCTGAGCAGCCATTTCACGATCGGAAAGGCCGCCACAGACTTGAATCAGACGGTCGGATAGGGTCGACTTACCATGGTCGATATGTGCAATAATCGAAAAGTTACGAATGTGCTTCATGAATTGGCGTGACTAACTCGTGATTAATAAATGAATGGGATCTACAGATCAAGTTGACGGATTCTACCGAATTTCGCCGCTAGTCGCTATCTTTCGATGCGCCATTTATCGCCAACCCTGCAGAAACCGGACTTCCCAGTACCCGAATAAGGTGAGGTTTATAGGCCAAATCCCCTTCAACCCGCACCGCCAGTCGCCTTGCCAGCCATAACCCAAAGGCTGCGCACCCGAGCGCAGTCAGGATCACGCCCAGCTCTCCGCCGCCCGCCAATACCACAAACCACCATTGGCCCAGCGCCGCACCTAGCACTAAGCATAGCAAAGGTAGTACATAAACAAGGGCCGCAGAGTGAAGCATACTGCGTTCGGACAGGCCAATCTCGACCACGTCGCCGACCTTGACCGGCTTGTTGGTAGCAATGGTGAGCTGGTGCTGGCGTCCCGGCAATGCCTTGCTGACAATGCCGGTACCACAGCTATCTCGTGAGGCACAGCTACCGCAACTGGTTTGCTGCTGGCAACTGACGGTGATCTCGCCGGGCTTAGCGGCAATCACTTCAGCGAGCGAGCGCATCATGGGGTGTGGCTCCCACCGTTGCCAAACACCACCGATTCGGCAACCCGCCGGGCTGTCGCCGGGGGGATATCCCCAACAACCGTGACTTCCTTGCCGTTGAGCAGGTAGCTGTGCAGCGTCCGGCGACCTTGGCGCACCAGCTGCTCCCTGACGGTGAAGTTATCGGCCGCAGAGATGTAAATCGAGAAGCTGAACAAGCCGTCGCTGTACATCTTGCTCTCGACCGGACGCTCGGTCATCATCAGCCGGTGGCGATTGCGGGAGATCGATTCGAACCCCTGCGGCAGCCATTTCACCTGCCAGTCAAGATCCGCCTGCGGCTGGGGAGGCAGTTGCACCACCGCCGGCAACTCGACGCTCTTAAGGCTTTTCAGCACATCGGCCACTTTCGGGTTGATGACATACGACACCGCCCGGTACTGCTCTAGCGGCTCGCCGTCACGGTCTAACAAGTCGGCCCGCATCACCAGTTTGCTGCGAGTATCAATCCACAGCAGGTAGGAGTAACGGGCACCGTCTTTGGGTGCGATCCGAACCACATCACAGGCAACGCCTGCTTCACGGGCACGCCCCATCGAAATGAAGTCGTAATAGCCAGCCAGCTCATTGATATCGGTTTTCATAATTGGCGGCAGCGGTGCCACCATCTTATTGCTGTCGATGGTGAACGGATCCAATCCTGGCTCGAAATAGCTGACCTCCTGCCCGCGTTGGATCACCTCGCGCGGCGGGCCGCTGAGATAAACCAGATGAGCGTAGGTCTCGCCATCTTCCAGGGCATGGCGATAACGCAGGGGTTCAATACTGTTTTTCTTGATTAAGATATACGACAGCTCATAACTGAGCTTACGGCTAGCCTCGTCCATTTGATGCAACAAAGCCTCGGCAGAAGAAACCGGTTCTTCAGCAGAGGCTTGGCACGGCATCGCGAGGCTGACCAGTGTCAATACACCGACCAGGAGTCTCTTCATTTTTCCGCCATCGATTAATTCACTTCGAGCATGGTACGGTCAATAGAACCGTCTTCCGCGTTGAGACGAAGCTGTAATTCATAATCCTGCAGCATGGCATTGATGCGGCGACGTTGCTCCATCACCTGCTCTTCGCTCGGCCCAGCATGGCGGCTAGAGCGAACGGAATCACGTGTCAAACTAACAGGTTCGGCTGTTCCCGCAAACGGAATAGTCTCTAGAACGGGTAGTTGTGCGTCCCCAGCCGAGGTGGTCAGTGACTCTTCACCGCCATTGTATTGTTGGACACCAACAATTACTGCCAAAGAAACACTCGCGGCAACTGCCACCTGACCGAATTGGGTTAACCAAGCCGGCATTCTGCGCTTGGCCTGCTGAGGGGTCGGCTGAGCTTCCTCAATCCGCGCCTCACGCGCCGTCGCAATCGAAACTACAGAGGCAGGCTCTGCCTGTAACTGACCTGTTCCTGTATGGGCAGGTTCATCCTCCAGCGCCAGTGCTACCTTAGCCGCAATGTCCCATTCCTTGTTTTGCGGTGCTTCCCCGCGCATCACATCACCTATGAGGTTGAAGTTCTGCCAGGTCTGCTGACTGTCTTCGTCGACAGCCAATGCATTGATAATGCTCTGATCGAGTTCTTCGCCATCAAGCAATGACGAGATTTTTTCTTTATCAGCCATCTTTTTCACCGTTTGGCCCAACACTATCGCTGTGTAAGAGGTCGAATACGCTTTTCAACCGCCTCTCGCGCACGAAATATCCGGGAGCGAACTGTACCGACCGGACACCCCATGACCTCTGCGATTTCCTCATAGCTTAAGCCTTCCAGCTCGCGCAAGGTGATCGCGGTTTTGAGATCATCCGGTAATCCTTCGATGGTACTGAAAACTACCCGCCTTAATTCATCAGACAACATTTGGTTCTCAGGGTTCGAAATTTCTTTCAGTGCATTGCCACTTTCATAGTATTCCGCGTCCTCCGCATCCACATCTGACGCGGGGGGGCGACGCCCCTGAGCCACCAAGTAATTTTTTGCTGTATTGACAGCGATACGGTACAGCCATGTATAAAACGCACTTTCCCCCCGAAAGGTAGGCAAAGCCCGGTACGCCTTAATAAACGCTTCCTGAGCGACATCCGGCACATCACCGGAGTTGCTGACGTATCTGGCAACCAAGTTACAGACTTTGTTCTGATATTTCACAACCAGTAAGTTAAATGCCTGCTTGTCACCACGCTGTACCCGCTCAATTAATACCTGATCAGTTTGCTGCTCGCTCATTCGAGCGTGTACTCCTATATCAAATTCACCCGCATTCTTATCAGTTGTTCCGGCTGGAAACCAAAAAACCAACGCATTTTGCTGGTACACCTTGTGCCGAACTCGTCTTGCAATAACGAGCATGCTCAATCAAAACAATATGATAAAAATATATGAGCGTGAGCACTATTTAAGACCTAGAGAGGCTGGCAAAGTTCCCGATGAAAAAGTAATTTTCCATTAATAGTGCGCGATTTTTCCATTGTATTAAAGCAGTATGACTGCTTGATGTACGCCTTGGTCACGCCGATTTGTGCATTATATCGCTTATGACGGGGGTTTTGTGAACCATCCGTCAAAAATGAACAAAATGAATGGAATTTGGTAAGATAGCGGGATTACCACAGGGATATGAAATCATTATGAACGAAAACCGTGAACATCAATGCGATGTACTTGTAGTTGGTAGTGGTGCAGCAGGACTGTCATTGGCCCTTCGACTGGCACCTATGGGCAAAGTGATCGTCCTGAGCAAGGGACCGCGTAGCGAAGGGGCGACCTTCTATGCCCAGGGCGGGATTGCCGCCGTGTTCGACGAAGCCGACAGTGTCGACTCCCATGTCGAGGACACCCAGATTGCCGGCGCCCACCTATGCGATGAAGACGTGGTGCGCTTTATTGCCGAGAATGCCAAGCACTGTGTCCAGTGGCTGATTGACGGTGGAGTCCCGTTCGACCGCGAAGACAGCGACAGCGACGACGCCCCGCGCTATCACCTGACCCGCGAGGGCGGCCACAGCCACCGCCGTATCCTCCACGCGGCCGATGCCACGGGTATGGCCGTGCAGAACTCGCTGCAGGACAATGTTCACAACCACCCGAACATCGAGGTCCTTGAACGTCATAATGCGCTGGATCTGATCACCACCCACAAGCTGGGTCAGACTGAACAACCTAACCGGGTGCTGGGCGCCTATGTCTGGAACCGTAATCTAGAGGCCGTAGAAACCGTCAGGGCCAAATTCGTGGTGCTGGCGACAGGTGGTGCCTCGAAGGTGTACCAGTATACCTCCAATCCGGATGTCTCTTCCGGCGACGGTATCGCTATGGCTTGGCGGGCCGGCTGTCGCGTGGCCAACCTCGAATTCAACCAGTTCCACCCGACCTGTCTGTTCCACCCCGATGCCCGTAACTTCCTGCTGACCGAAGCCCTGCGTGGCGAAGGGGCCTACCTGCGCCGTCCGGACGGTTCACGGTTTATGAAGGATTTCGACCAGCGTGGCGAGTTGGCACCACGCGATGTTGTCGCCCGCGCTATCGACTTCGAAATGAAGCGCCTCGGTGCCGACTGCATGTACCTCGATATCAGCCACAAGCCAGCCGACTTTGTCATCAAGCACTTCCCGACAATATACGAGAAACTGCTCACCTTCGGCATCGACATTACCAAGGAGCCGATCCCGATAGTGCCAGCCGCCCACTACACCTGTGGCGGGGTGGTGGTCGACAAGCAGGGCCAGACCGATCTCGATGGCCTCTATGCCATCGGCGAGGTCAGCTACACCGGCCTGCACGGTGCCAACCGCATGGCCTCAAACTCCTTGCTGGAATGCGTGGTCTACGCCTGGTCCGCCGCCGAGAGCATTGCCACGCAACTGGAGAGTGTTGAACTGCCGCCCTCACTGCCTTGCTGGGATGAGAGCCAGGTCAGCTGCTCGGATGAAGAAGTGGTGATCCAACACAACTGGCACGAGCTGCGGCTGTTCATGTGGGACTACATGGGGATAGTCCGTACCACCAAGCGCCTTGAGCGGGCGATGCGCCGGATCCAATTGCTGAAAGACGAAACCGATGAGTATTACAGCAACTTCAGGGTCTCGAACAACCTGCTGGAGTTGCGTAACCTGCTCCAGGTTGCCGAACTGATGGTGCGCTGCGCCCTTGAGCGCAAAGAGAGCCTCGGCCTGCACTATACCCTCGACTACCCGGAGACAGCGGGAGAGGCCAAGCCGACCGTACTGGTCCCGGAGCAACAATAACCAAGCTAGCCATATAAAAAACGAGCGCTCCACGGCGCTCGTTTTCATTATGGGACTCTCACCCCATGGGCTAACAGCCTCTACACCCGAAAGCCGGAAATGGCTTGCTCCAGTCCGCCGGCTTGCTGGGCTACGGCCTGAGCAGCCTGGACATTGTCGTTTGCCACCGCAGAGTTGACCGACGTCAGATCGCTGATCGCCGAGACATTCTGCCCAACCTCCTCCGATACTAGGCTCTGCTGCTCAACAGCAGCGGCGATCTGATGGCTGGTATCCATGATCTGCTGCATATCCGTCATGATGAGGTTGATTTTCTGCTCCGCGCTTTCAGCTTGCACGACGCTCTGCCCGCCCAGCTCGCGGCAATGACCGATATGCTCAACCACCTGCCCCGTCTGAGCCTGCAGAGAGCTAATAATCGTGGTGATCTCCTCTGTCGACTGGCGGGTACGCAGCGCCAGGGTGCGCACCTCATCGGCAACCACGGCAAAGCCGCGCCCCTGCTCTCCGGCACGGGCGGCCTCGATAGCGGCATTGAGTGCCAGCAGGTTGGTCTGCTCGGCAATATCTTTGATCACATCCAGTACCGAGCCAATGTTGTCCGACAGGCTGGACAGGTTAGACACCTGCTCGCTGGTACCGGCCAAATCCTCGGACAATTCACCGATCTTGCGTTTGGTGTCAGCCACTTCCTGCAAGCCGTCAGTCGCCCCCCGGAAACTGCGCTCGGCATTGCCTGCCGCCGTTTCGGTATTACTGGCGATTTCACGGATCGTCATCCCCATCTCGGTCACTGCCGCCGCCACCGATTCGGTTTCCCCCTGCTGCTGGCGCAAGGCTTGTTCAGCTTCGTTACTGCGCTGCTGGAGCTGGAGCGACGCACAGCCCAATTCAGACACGGCCAACTTCACATCACCGACTAACTGGCGCAAACTGCCCAGCAGGTAATTAAAATTCGCTGCCATCTCGGCCAATTCATCACCGCCCTCCTGATCCGCGGTACGGGTCAGATCATGACTGGTCGCAATTTCTGCCATCAGCTGGCTCATACCGACCAAGCGGCGGTTGATTGACTGACTTATCCACCATGACAGACAAAGCAGTACGGCAACCACCAGCACAACGGCAACCAGCAACATGGATGACAGCTGCTGCTGGGCATCAGCAACGGTCTTGCCTAGCTGTTGCTTGACGTGATCAAACATTTCTTCGACTTGGTGGGCTTGTTCCCGGATATCGCCACGTAGCCCTTGGTTATGGCTTAGACCAATCTGACTCAATTGTTGGCGGACCTGCTCGGTGGCGTGCTGGAAGCGCTGATAGTCAGCCCCCAACCACACTGAAAACTGTTCGTCATAAGCCTGCTTTTTAGCAACAAAATCAGAGGCACTGTCCTGGGTACCCTCAAGCACCATCACCTTGCTTGCCATCACTAGGGAAAACAGCGAGCTGACATCTTCCAATTGTTCGTCAGCCACCTCCACGACGTTATCGGCCGCAGCAAAGTATTCACGCAGCATACCTTCATCAGGCGTGAGGCCAAGCTGCTGATAACCAGCCATCAGAGCCAGCATCCCCTGGCGGTAATTGGCCATGACATGCCCGAGCTGAGCTAACTCAGGAAGAGACAGCGATAAACTTTGCGCCTGCTCTGATAGCTGAGACTCTAACGCTTTGAAGCGATTGAAATTGCCTTCAAAGGTAGCCTGGTACTTCATATCCATCCGCATCAGGAAGTCTTTTTCATTGCGACGCAAATTCAGCAGCGCAACCTCCATCTCACTGACTGTCGTCATCGACTGGTTGATGCTAACCACCCGCTCACCAGCCTTTAAGCCGATGGCGAGCACTGCGCCTAATGCCACGACTGAGATTAACGTCAGCCCCAACAATTTAAATTTGATTTTCATTACCCTTCCTGTTGTCGCTCTACACTGCCTGACTGCAGCAACCTATATTAATCGGCACAGCAGAAAATCACTTGAAACAAAAAATGAATGTTTCATTTTCAAGCGACCTGCCTCGCAAAAAAAATCATATAGAGTTCATAAAGATGGCCAGTTTTAACTCACCAAAAAAATTTATGCCATGGCGGTGTCTAACCGAATATCGCGCGATGGTGATGGGAATACAGCGCCAGGCTGCGGTAGGCCGAGCTTGAGCAGGCATCGGGGCTGATCGGTAACCAAACCCGCTCTGTCTCCCCTTCGAGTCGCCAAAGGAGGATGAGGCCGGAACGCACACGTGAAGATTGCAGTCGCCATGATTGGCCTTGCCAGCGAATATATCCCTCGCTGGAGATCTGAAGCCTGCCAGTCAGAGCGCCAATATTGAGCAAGCGCCTCTCACCTTCACAGATCAGCCACCAAGCAACAGCGAAAAAAGCCGGCAGGGGAAGTGTCTGGCGAAATACGCAGAGAAGCAACAGAACAAGCGCACTGGCATACAACAATACCAGCGCGCCCATTAAACGGCAGGAAGGAGTGAGGGTGAGATCAGCGAAGCTTGCTGTTGTTGTGGGCAACAATCTTATCGACCATTGCGGCATGGGCCGGGTTTTCACTGCGGCCGTGCTGCATCATCCAGGTAAACAGATCAGGATCATCACACTTAAGGAGAGAGACAAAATCCAGCTGCTCTTGCTCGGACAGCGTATCGAAGCACTCCTCGAAAAACGGCATGATAATCACATCCAACTCCAGCATACCGCGGCGGCACGCCCACTTAACCCGTGCTTTATCGTCTGCACTCAACATTTTACAACCTCATTACTGATCCCGGGGCGGCCTTTGGAGGGTGCGAGTCGATCGCAATAGCCCCGGACGTTAACAATGAGCACCATACTAGCAGCCCGTCAAGCCAGCGACCATGAGGTAGCACAAACATTACCCCAAGTTGAGAGCTAGGATCGATTTTGTATTGCGCGCTCTCGCCCGTCATACCGCCAGCAATAACTGACCTGTTTCCTTGGGTATTATGCTGACAAATTCCAGCGAGCGCTTTAACATAGGCTCTATAACATCTCTCAACTGGAAGTCCTATGAGCAACTGGTCTAAAAACCTCAATTTTGATCGAATCCCCCTCTCTTCGGGCGATTCCCTGCCTTCCCTCGCTCTCATTGATCTCTCTAACTGGGCATTGGTCACCCTGATTGGTGATGACAAAAAGTCTTACCTGCACGGCCAGGTAACCTGTGATGTGGTGGGACTTGCCGCCGACCAGAGCACTTTGGCCGGGCACTGCGATGCCAAAGGCAAGCTAAGGACAGTGTTCCGTTTGTTCCACCACAATGACGGCTATGGTTTCTTGCAGCGCCGCAGCGTCATGGCCACTCAGCTCCCGGAGCTGAAAAAATACGCCATTTTCTCCAAGGTCGATATCGAGGCGAGCAATGATGTTCTGCTCGGCATTGCCGGCAGCGAAGCCGATACGCAGGTTGCCCAGCTGTTCGGTGGCGAAGGCGATGTCCGTGCCGTCAATGGCGGGACTGCCGTTAAAATCGACAGCCAGCGTTGGTTGCTGTCGTTACATGCCGATGCCGCTGGCGATATTGCCAACCAGCTGGCAACCTCTGCCGTACTGAGCGATGACAGCCTGTGGGATCTGTACGATATCCGCGCCGCGATCCCTCGGGTTGATGCCGCCACCGAGCTCGAGTTCATCCCCCAGGCAGTAAACCTGCAGGCCCTTGGCGGGATCAGCTTTACCAAAGGCTGCTACACCGGCCAGGAGACCGTAGCCCGGGCCAAATACCGCGGGATCAACAAGCGGGCAATGTACATTGTCAGCGGCCCAGCCGAACACTGCCCACAAGCCGGTGACAGCCTGGAGCGCAGCGTCGGCGAGAACTGGCGCAAGGGCGGCACGATTGTGGCCGGCTACCAATTTACCGATGGCCAAGCCACGGCATTGGTCGTACTACCCAACGATCTGGATGAGGGCACGGCTTTCCGCCTGGCTGGGGCCGAGGACGTATGGCACCAGCAAGCCCTGCCTTATTCGCTGGATGACAACGGCTAAGCAATGAATACCCCGGTTACTCATTACCTAGACAAAGAAGGCGTGGAATACCGCCTTCTCCACCACAGCCAGCCGGCCAAGACGATTGAGGAAGCCGCCCGCGAGCGCGGGGTCGATCCCCGGCAGATGGTCAAATCCATTTTGCTGCGGGATATGGCAGGATTCCACGTCCTGGCGTGTGTGCCCGGCCCGGCCCAGGTTGACCCGAAAAAAGTCCGTGCAATGTTCGGCTGCCGACGAATGACCTGCGCCGATGCCAGCGATGTCGAGAAAGTCACCGGGCTGGTCATCGGCACGGTGGCCCCCATCGGGCTCAAGCGCCCGCTGCCGGTCATTTTCGATCATCAGATCACTGCCCACACTTTGGTCAATATCAGCAGCGGTGACCGGATGGCCGGCGTCGAGCTGGCCACCGATGATCTGCTGGTGCTCTGTGATCCGCTGTTTGCCGATATTTGCCGCTAAACTGGAGTTGCATGAACAATATCAACTGGCGAGGGATTGACCTCAACCTGCTGGTCGCCTTCTCGGCCCTGATGGAGACCCGCAGTGTCACCAAAGCCGCCGCAAAATTGTCGATTGGCCAGTCGGCCATGAGCCACAACTTATCCCGGTTGCGGGCCCTGCTCGACGATCCCTTGTTCGAGCGCCGCGGCCACCAGATGATCGCCACCGAGAAAGCGGTGGAGCTCATCCCGGTTGTGGAACATATCCTCCAGCTGATCACCAGCGAGATCCTCCAGCCAGACGAGTTCTCCGCCAAAGAATATCAGGGCACTTTCCGGATCGGCCTGACCGACTATGCCGAGCTGCTGTTTGCCCCGGCGCTGTTTGATGCTATCCGCGAAGCAGCGCCGCACAGCCAGCTCAGCTTCTGCAACGTTGACCGCAACAACTACCAGCAGGCCACCGAGAGCCAGAAAATCGATCTGATTATCGGCTCGATGACCAACCTGCCCCATGAGTTCGACAGCCAATATCTCTATACCGAAGATCATGTTTGCCTGTTCGACGCCAAGGCCACCGGCCTGGCCTCGCCGATCGATCTGGCCCGCTATATCCAGACGCCGCAGGCGCTGGTGTCGCCAGATGGCAAATTACTGACCAACGTCGACAACCAGCTGCAGCAACAGGGCTTCCAGCGCCAAATTGCCGTAGGCTCCAGCAGTTTCCTGACTATTCGCCATCTGCTGAGCGGACGGAACTTGCTGTGCGTGGTCTCGACCCTGATGGCCCGGCTCGATGTGTTCCACGATAACCTGAGCCAATGCCGGCCACCGGTCGACATTCCCGACTTTGATATCAACATGCTTTGGCTGCGTCGCAATACCAACCACCCGCGCCTGCAATGGTTGCGCCAGTGCGTCGCCGATGCGGTTACCCTACGCGTTGAAGAGCTACGCCAAACGAGTTAACGTCCACAAAAAAGCGCAGCTCTTTAGCTGCGCTTTTTGATTGCGTCACCCGCTACTGTTTCCCTTCAGGCTCGCTGATCTGGTAGAGCTTGTGCTCGTCGCAAGGCTCCTTGCAGCCACACTCCTTATCGACCCCGACATTGGCGAGCCCGCCGCAGCTCCCCTGGATGGCTTTTTTGCGGAACACCCAGCCGATAGCCATCGCGCCGATCACCAACAGAAAAACCAGTACCGTGAACAAATAAGTCATAGCTTAAAGCCTCCTAGCTTGGTCAGTCCATTGACGTTGATAGTACCACTTGCCGTCATACCAATTTTAGCGGGTTTCGCCGCTTTCTTGCTGCCGCACCCACACCCGCAATCGCCTTTCTCGCGCTTGCACGGGCGGCCCTGCTCGGCTGCCAGCAATGGCTCTCTAGCAACCTTACCGCCCAGGACATCTTGCACCGACGCTCTGTTAGGTACTCGGAACACCGCAAAGCCGGCGCGCAGCAAGCGGGCCAACGAGCGCTGGCCGACATTGCCAAGCAAGAGAGTCTTCACATTGTGCGCAGCCAATTGGGCCTGAAGCTGCTTTTTATGTTTACAGCCCACCTCTATACGTCCGTGGTTAACCAACTCGGCAATCAACTGCCCCTGCTCATCGTAAACAACAAAACCGGCGGCTTTGCCGAAGTGCCCGGCCACCTCATGGTTGGGGGTGATGGCAATAGCTACTGACATGATGGCTCCTTTTCATTATTTGGCTTGGCGACACTGTCCAGCTCCAGTGCCATACCTTTAACCAATGCGCTCGCCACTTTGTGCCTGGCCGCTGAAACGATATTACCCAGTGTCTGGCGCGAGACCCCAAGCTCTTGCGCTGCGTCTTGCTGACTAAGCCCATTGAGGTCGACCAAACGCAATGCTTCTAGCTCATCGGCTGCCAACGGCATGGAGTCGAGTTCGGACATCGGCACCCCGTTAGGCTTGAAACAACTGTAAGCTGGTCGGCATCGGATCCGACGCTGGATTTTCGGTCTGGGCATAGCTCGCTAATTAGTTGATGGCTAAAAACTGTTATTATTGGCATATGCCAATAATAATCTTTGATCCAAAGCAGTTTTCTTGCTGATCAGTCCAGTTATCACAATCAGCATTTTCCTCTATGTAGCACGACGAGATACACAATATTGTCATTTCCAGGGTCCATTTTCCGGCTGCCAAATTCGCTGCTTTTTTATCCACCTAGGCATTCAATAATTATAAGTCTCTAAAAGTATTTGATTAATTGAAAACCATGCAAGAAAACGTGAATAATATTCGCTCTCAATACGTTAACCCATAACATACACCAGCAGAATAAAAATCTGCTCACACCGCTATAGAAAAAAGAAAAAGTAAACCCAAGGTTATTTAACATCCCTATTATGCTGAAGGCATCACAAAAGCATCATGCGCATTGTTTTATAATTCTGGCCGTCAAAAACAAAAGGAAAGGTTGGCTAACTATGCGGATGTTCAAACGCTACGTGCCGAAGATGATCGCAAAGCACGTAAGTCGTTTATTCAGTGGAAGGATCTACATTGACGGTCGGGGCGGCTATGAATTTAACAATGGTCTGCTACTGGTGCCAGTGAAGGCACAACAGCGCCATTACCAAACGGTAAACGAAATCAACCAAGAAATTCGTCGCCTCAAGGACTGCTGATATCGCAGAAAAAAGAAAAGCCCATGATGGGCTTTTCTTTTATCCGGCCAGCCATCAATGGCTAGTCACTGTCTTCATCAACCAAGTCCGAATAGCTGTCGGCATCGAGCAAGTCGGCAAACTCCCCGTCATCTTCAACTTTGAGCTGAAACAGCCAACCGTCACCATAGGGATCACTGTTGACCAGCTCGGGCGAGCCTTCCAAATCTTCATTGATAGCAATCACAAACCCAGATAACGGCGCGTAGATATCCGAGGCAGCCTTGACCGACTCCGCCACCGCACAGTCCTCACCCGCTTCCGTCGCTGCGTCAATTTCCGGCAGATCGACAAACACCATGTCACCCAGTAGCGACTGGGCATGATCGGTAATACCCACCGTAAATATCCCGTCGCCTTCATGGCGGACCCATTCATGGGTATTGGTAAACTTCAACTCAGAGGGAATATAGCTCATAGTGAAACTTCCTTATGAAAGCCTGCCTATCGCCACTCTCATGCGGGCCAGCAGTATCAGTTATCGCAGGGACGAGCATAAGCCAGTATTTATCAGGGCTAACAAGCTGAAAACTAACGCCTGGGCCGGTTACTGCTAGCTCTGTATTTTTCCTGATATTTAATGTAGGAGAAAATCACCAAATTAGATAACAATTTTTTGTCATTTCCATCAATCATCCCGGCTCTCCCTGTTTCGTCCCTTACCGGTCAAGATGTTATGGGTTTCATCCATACTGACAGCAGGCACAAAAAAACCGCCAGCTCGGCGGTTTTGAACGCGTGGTATATCGTCAGGCCTGCGGGCATCTGCTTCAGTGCCGGGCCAGCTCTGGCAACTCGCCGCTTAGCCCGAGCGCCCGGCGCATAAATTCGTCTTTCAGGCCCGGAGCCTTGTCGGCAAACAGCATGCCCAGATCACGCACCAGCTTCTTGGCCGGATGACTGCCGTCGAACAGATCCCGGAAGCCTTGCATCGCCGCGATCATTTTTGCCGCTTCCGCTTTGCGCCAGCGCTCGTATTGGCGCAGGTGGCTCTGACGGCCGATATCTTTCTCTGCCAGCCACAGCTGCTTGAGCTCCTGGGCCAAGCTGGCAGCGTCCAACAGGCCTAGGTTGACCCCCTGCCCCGCCAACGGATGGATGGTATGGGCGGCATCACCGACCAATGCCACACGCTCACGGACAAAGTCACGGGCATAACGCATCTTGAGCGGGAAAGCCTGGCGTTCGCCCTCGACCTTGCACAGCCCCAAGCGGTTGTCGAACGCCGCGGTCAAGCGCTTGTTGAATTCCTGCTCCGGCATTTCGCACAAGCGGCTCGCCTCTTCGGGCGGCAGCGACCAGACAATCGAGCACAGATCCGACTCGGCCAGCGGCAGGAAGGCCAGCGGCCCTTCCGGACGGAAGATCTGCCGTGCCGTGTCCTGGTGCGGCTCGCTGCAGCGGATGTTGGCCACAACAGCACTGTGACCGTAATCCCAATGGGTCAAAGGGATAGCCAGCTGCTGACGCACCCAGGAGTTGGCGCCATCGGCCCCCACCACCAGCTTGGCCGTGAGGTTGCGGCCAGATGCCAGGCTAAGCCACGCTTCACTCTCACCAAAGGCGATGCTCTGGCAGCGCTCCGGCGCCAGCAGGGTCACGTTCGGCAACTGCTTGACACGATCCAACAATGACAGCTGGATCACCCGGTTTTCGACGATATGCCCCAAGTCCGGCTGTGCCAGCCGGGCGGCATCGAATGCGATACTGGCAAAGCTGTCCTGCTCCCATACCTGCATCTTGCTGTAGGGCGCCATCCGCCTTGCCGCGATTCCTTCCCAGGCATCAACCCGACGCAGGATGCGCTCACTGGCTCGGCTCAGCGCCGACACCCGAACATCCGGTAGAGGCTCGAGCGCCGTCTCAGGTAGCTTACCTTCAATCACGGCGACCCGCAGTTCCGTATCGGCCAGGGCTGCCGCTAGGGTCAGTCCCACCATACCGCCGCCAATAATGGCGACATCAACACTTTGCATCATGGTTATCTATCTACCTGTCCCATTGCCCGCCGAACCAGCGGGGCTTTCAATACATCTACACATTCCATCGCCATCAGGCCAAGGTTGCGGCCAGCCACGAAAGGCATGCTGTCATTGGCAAACACCCCAACCAAGCCTGCCGTCATGCCCACTGTTGCCTCACGGTCCGGCTCCCGACGCTGGCGGTAGCGGCTCAGTACCCGGATATGGCCGGCATCACCGGTTTGATCCCATTCACGGCAAACTTCCTCGGCCAGGCTCATCACGTCACGCAGGCCAAGGTTGAATCCCTGCCCGGCAATAGGATGCAGCGCCTGCGCCGCATTGCCTACTACGGCAACCCGGTGCGAGGTCAGGCGCTGGGATTGGCGCAGCGATAGCGGATAGGCATGACGCACGCCAGTCTGGCTCAAGCGACCAAGACGCCAGCCGAATGCCTGCTGCAGTTTGGCAAGAAACGTCTCGTCATTCCACCCCATCACTTCGGCCTGATCACCCGGACGGATACACCATACCAAGGAACTGCGCCCTTCCGACATCGGCAGCAGCGCCACCGGCCCCTGCGGGGTAAAGCGTTCAAATGCCCGCCCCTGATGAGCTTCCTCGGTGGTCACATTGGCGATCACCGCCACCTGCGCGAAATCATGCTCGCTGCGGCCCAGCCCAAGCATGTCACAGACTGACGACTGGGCACCATCAGCAGCCACCACCAAGCGACTGTGCAGCTGCTCGCCATTGTCCAATACCAGGTCGATCCCTTGCTGGTGGCGCTCGATCTCGGCGATCCGAGCCGGACAGAACAGATCGACCTGATCCAGCTTGGCGAGTTTGTGATGAAAGATCCGGCCGGCATCGGCCAGCTCTACCACGTAGCCCAAGGCCTCCACCGCCTGCTCGCGGGCGTCAAGGTGGACAATACCGGCATGGCCGCGATCGGAAACATGGATCTGGGAGATCGCCGTTGCCACGCCAGCTAGCGCCGTCCAGCAGCCAATGGTATCAAGTAGCTGCGCCGAACCAAGAGACAGAGCGATACTGCGCGCATCATAGCCAGGATGCCGATCCAGCTTCGGCTCCACCGCTTCCACGACGGCAATCCGCAGCCTGCCGCCACCGAGTTTATCCAATGCAATTGCCAAGGTTGCGCCGGCCATTGCCCCGCCGGCTATCACGACATCGTACTGCTTCACATCCGTCCCTTAACTGTCAATCCTGTGATTAATGGAGGGTGGGTTTGTCTGCGGCTTCGTCTTCAACATCACCGCGCTGGCTCAGGCCAACCAAACACGTCAGCACACACTCCGGTACATAAGCCACCACGTTGTCGAACAGCATGGCCTGCTCTTGCATGTCTTCGTCTTCATCGACACCAAGCTGGGCAATCTCTTCCAACGCAGCGACCGCTTCGGTCACATCGTCAGACAATTGCTTCTTGTCCATCCCCATCAGGCCAAGACCTGAAATAAAATTGGTCACCCATTCGCTCAGGGCCTCGGCACGCAGCATCAGCTCACTGCCCTCAGCAGGCAGCAGCAGCTCGACCGTAAACTCCATCTCAGCCAGCTCGGCCGCCGTCGAGCTGAACAGAGTTTGGGTCAAACCGCCGAGCTCACTTGCCGCTGCAGCAAATACCGAGCGAACCGCCGTCTTGGCACCATCGGTCAATGCTTCGCCCTGGTTGGCATAGTCGCAGACCGGTGCCAGCCACTGCTCAGCGTCAACAGCCATCCCGCCGCAAATCATCCCGCAGAGCAGGCCATGCAGCTCTGACGGGGTAACGGCCAGGCCTTGCTCTTTCAGCATCGGCTCTAGGGTTTCATAGCTAGGTAGTTTTACGTCGCTCATGGGCGGTTCACCTTATTGTCATGGGTGTAAATCGTCTTGTGGTATGCTACCACTTATCCAAAAGTGCAGTCACTCGGCATTTCCGGTCTTAGGGCGATGTTTACCTCAATCTGGTTAATATCTGATTAATTAGACACAATTCGTTCTAAAGCATGACGGGGTCACTTGCATGTTGATAGGGCTTTTTCTATATTGGCCTTCTAGCGCATATCGCAGCGGAATGCCAAATTGGACGATCTGGCACGGAGCAGATTAAACATTTATGAGTAACCAGGCAGTAGAAATTCAGGTATATGGCCGCACCTTCAAGGTGAATTGCCCAGCAGGCCAGGAAGACGCCCTGCGTGCAGCAGCCGCCGATTTTGACCAACGCTTGAAAGATCTTTCCGAGCGCACCAAAATCACCAACGCCGAACAGCTGCTGATGTTTACCGGTTTGAATATTTGTAACGAGTTGCATAGCGAGCGCCAAGAACAACAACGTAATGCTGAAAGATTATCCAACAGAATCAACGAGATGGAAGATTTGTTGGAGAAAGCATTGCAATATCAGCCAAAGCGTTGATAATGAATTGACCCTGGGGTGTGCGTCAGCGGATTAACGTCCCCGAGCCGATAAGCAAAAACCCAGGATCAGCTTTAATTAGCTATTGAGCATGCTCGGCACGTACCGAGAAGCCTACGGTTAATGTTGCTGATCCACCTTGAACATCTGGTTCAAGGGCCACAATTCGCAACGGCACCTTGGGGCATACCTTTCAGATGAAGCCACAGCGGCATAGCATGCCGGCTATCATCCACTCTCTTTCTTTTCCACAGAACCTTTTGTCACTGGACGACCTATGAGATCTGCGGTACATGCATCAGCCACCCGGCAACACATCCGTCAGCAAACCCGAGAACGTCGACGCCAGCTAACGCCCGTCCAGCAATTAGCCGCGGCACAAGAACTCGTCGAACACTGCAAGCAGGCCACCAGTCTCCTTGGAGCCCAGCATATTGCACTATACCTGGCCAATGACGGCGAGCTCGATACCACTCCTGTGATTGAATGGTTGTGGCAACAAGGTAAAGATGTCTACTTGCCGGTCCTCCACCCTTTCAGCAAAGGACACCTGCTGTTTCTCCACTATACACCAACGACACGGATGACCCGCAACCGGTACGGCATCCAGGAGCCCGTACTGGATATCCGGCTGGTGAAACCAATCCCGCAACTGGATGTCATCTGCACCCCCTTGGTGGCGTTTGACAATACCGGCCAGCGCCTTGGCATGGGCGGCGGATATTACGACCGAACCCTGAGCCTGTGGCACAGTGAGCAACGCGGCCCGCGCCCGGTCGGCCTGGCCCATGACTGCCAGCAAGTCGACAGCCTGCCCTTCGAGGCCTGGGATGTGCCGCTGCCCGAGATCATCACCCCTTCTTACCACTTTCACTGGTAAGTACTCGCCAACCTTGTAACCAAGCGAACATCGCGGTTGATTGGCCACAGCCTGACGCAAACGTTTGTTTTTAAGTGCCGTTTCGAACACCTTAACCCTATGTTATTAATAGAATTGTCTTTTTCCTTTCACTAAGGTTGCCGTTATCGGGCCAGATAGGGACTGACGACAGACCGCTATTTGGCTATAATCGGCGCTCCGCGCAACGTTTGTCATCACTAGGAGATAAGCATGACACAAGATGAAATGAAGAAAGCTGCTGGCTGGGCTGCTCTGGAATACGTAAAGAAAGGCAGCATTGTCGGTGTCGGTACTGGCTCGACGGTTAATCACTTCATCGATGCTTTGGCTACCCGCAAAGAAGAAATCAAAGGTGCAGTATCAAGCTCTGTCGCCTCAACAGAGCGCCTTGAGCAGATCGGTATCCCTGTATTTGATGCCAACGAAGTCTCTAGCCTGGACGTTTACGTTGATGGCGCCGACGAAATCAACGGCGACTTCGACATGATCAAAGGCGGCGGCGCAGCCCTGACCCGTGAAAAAATCGTTGCCGCGATTGCCAAGCAGTTTATCTGTATCGTCGATGATACCAAACAGGTCGATGTGCTGGGTAAATTCCCACTACCGGTTGAAGTGATCCCTATGGCACGCTCTTTCATCGGCCGTGAGCTGGTTAAGCTCGGTGGCGATCCTGAGTACCGCGAGGGCTGCATCACGGACAACGGCAATATGATCCTGGATGTCCACAACATGGCAATCACTGATCCGAAAGCGATGGAAGATAAGATCAACGCCCTACCAGGCGTAGTAACCGTTGGCCTGTTCGCCCACCGCGGTGCAGACGTACTGCTGGTCGGTAGCCCTGAAGGCGTGAAAAAATTCGAAAAGTAATCGCCTTGCCCCTTTTTCAACTTGGTTGACCAGAAAAAGGCGCTTTATGCGTTACTCACTTTCAAAACGGCATAATATATGCCGTTTTTTATTATCAATCCTGTAATATTCTTACCCATTATGGTCATTTTTTGGTAACTTAACTGGCAGAGCATGTAAGCAAACGAATGTGGTGCTCATGGACAGCCCGTACACAGGAAATCTATTCCTTCCTTTTCCTGCCTCTGCCTGGCTCCCATGAGCCCCTCAGCCCTAGCGTTAAGGATGAGTATCAATGGCTAAAGTTTCACTGGAAAAAGACAAAATTAAGATCCTGCTGTTAGAAGGCGTTCACCCTTCGGCAATCGAAGTACTGCAGCAGGCGGGCTACAGCAATATCGAATACCACAAAGGCTCACTCTCCGGTGACGAGCTGATTTCCGCCATTGAAGATGCCCACTTCGTGGGTATCCGCTCCCGTACCCAGCTGACCGAAGACGTGTTCAGCGCCGCGCAAAAGTTAATTGCGGTCGGTTGCTTCTGTATCGGTACCAACCAAGTTGACCTTGCTGCCGCGGCCAAACGCGGGATCCCGGTATTCAATGCACCATTCTCCAATACCCGAAGCGTGGCCGAGCTGGTACTGGGGGAAATCCTGTTGCTGCTGCGCGGGATCCCGGAAAAAAATGCCAAAGCCCACCGTGGCGAATGGCTGAAGTCTGCCGATCACTCTTTCGAAGCCCGCGGCAAGCGCCTTGGGATCATCGGCTACGGCCATATCGGTACCCAGCTTGGCATCCTGGCAGAAAACCTCGGTATGAAGGTGTACTTTTACGACATCGAGAACAAGCTGTCGCTGGGCAATGCCACCCAGGTACCATCGCTGACCGAGCTGCTCAACAAGTGTGATGTGATCAGCCTGCACGTACCGGAAACCCCTGAAACCCAGGACATGATGGGGGCCGAGGAGTTTGCCCGCATGAAACCGGGCGCTATCTTCATCAACGCCGCCCGCGGTACCGTGGTCGATATCGATTCACTGTGCAGTGCCCTGGAAAGCAACCATATTGCCGGCGCGGCGATCGACGTGTTCCCGGTAGAGCCCAAGACCAACAACGACCCGTTCGAAAGCCCATTAACAAAATACGATAATGTGCTGCTCACCCCGCACATCGGTGGCTCGACCCAGGAGGCCCAGGCCAATATCGGTGTGGAAGTCGCAGGCAAGATGGCCAAATACTCTGACAACGGCTCGACCCTGTCTGCCGTTGGCTTCCCTGAGGTATCGCTGCCTGAGCACAAGGACTGTTCGCGCCTGCTGCACATCCACGAAAACCGCCCGGGGATCCTCAACCAGATCACCACAATCTTTGCCTCGGAAGGGATCAACATCGCCGCCCAGTACCTGCAAACCGGTCCTGAAATCGGCTACGTGGTTATCGATGTCGAGACCGAGCGCTCGGAGCAGGCCCTGGCCAAACTCAAGGCCATCGACGGCACCATCCGGGCCCGTATCCTGCACTAAGCCAGAACGGCGACCTAAAACGACAAAGGAGAGCAGATGCTCTCCTTTTGTTTTAGATGTGGTTCTGCGGTTCTGCGGTTCTGCGGTTCTGCGGTTCTGCGGTTCTGCGGTTCTGCGGTTCTGCGGTTCTGCGGTTCTGCGGTTCTGCGGTTCTGCGGTTCTGCGGTTCTGCGGTTCTGCGGTTCTGCAAGAAGAATCCCCAAACTACACCCACAGTCAATCTACACACTATAGATAAATTAACACTGCTAATTTCCCCTTTAGGACCAAGTACCTAGATGATCCATAGCTCCGTATTTCACCCTATAGGGCCACAGTACCTTAGTGCCATAGCCCCGCTCTATCCTACTCTTCCAGCTTAAACACCACCTCGACCCGGTCGCGGATAGTGATCTGGGTGTCCTGGTAGCTCACCGCACTCTCCGGTGCCGCGTCCATCGCCATGCGCATCATCATCGGGCGCGGCTGGCTGGCCTGGTAGGAAATCTGCCATACCCCGTCGAGTGATTCACCGAACCCTTTGGCCAGCGACTCCGCTTTGGCTATGGCATCTTTGATCGCCGCCTGACGTGCTTGCTCTAGGTACTCGTCTTCGTTGCTGACCTTGAGCTCGATGTTGTTGATACGGTTGATACCATCACCCAACGCGCTATCAAGGTAGGTATTGAGGTTGTCCAGTTCGTTGACCGTTACCGTCACGTGGCGGCTGGCACGGTAGCCCTTGAGCTCAGGCTCTTTGTCTTTCGGGTAATGGTACTGAGGCTGGAGGCTGATATTCGCGCTCTGGATCTGGTTACGCTCGATTCCCTCTTCAAGCAAACGCGCCACGAAGGCTTCAACCGCTTGATCCACCGCTTGCTTGGCTTCTTTGGCTGTCGGACGGATTTCTTCTACTGCCACGGCAAATACTGCCATATCCGGCTGGGCCGTCACTTCACCGTTACCGGTTGTCTGCAAATGCGGAACACTGACCGAGGCCGCAGCGATACCACTGGTGCCCATTAAACCCAACCCTAACATCACTGCGATAAGTTGTTTTTTCATCTGTCTTATTCCTATTATCCGAGTCTGTTTTTTCATACTTTGTCCATATGACAACAGGCTAAGACAAAAAATTCCCTTAAATAAGAATTTTTTGTACATTGTTTTATTGAGGTGGTACCTTCCCTGCATATTGGGCCAGTTGCTCAGACAGATCTGACAGTACCCCACTCTCCAGTGCCCAGTGATGCCAATACATTCGGCGGGCCGGAAAAATATCGCGGGTTAAGTTCACCAGCAAACCCGAGTCCAACTCCTGCTGGATCTGGATCCGTGGGATCAAACAATAAGCAATCCCTTCTACGGCCATCCTGACGAATGCCTCTGATGAGCGGACGGTGTGTTTCATCACGCAGCCGAATGGCAAGTTGAAATGCTGATGGATAAAGCGCTCATGCATATCATCATGATGATCAAATGTCACCCCGGGTGCAGCCAGTAAGGTGTCGCGGTTTACTCCCCCGGCAAAATACTTGTCGGCAAACGATGGGCTGGCGACGCAAAGAAAGTCCACCCTGCCCAGGTAATCGGCGACACACCCCGGCATCGGGGTCGATTCCATACTGATCGCCCCGACCACTTCACCACTGCGCAGTCTATCCAGGGTACGGGCCTCGTCTTCGATCATCAAATTGAGTTCAATACGCCGTGCGCGCAGCAGTGGGCTTAGTGCTGGCAACAGCCAGGTGGCCAGTTCGAAGGTAACGACCGGGTCGCTTTTGCCATCGGTACTATCTTGGCCTCGTTTGTCTGGTTCTATACCCTGTCGCTAGGGGCTGCTAAATTAGGCCCGACCTTATCAAAACCCAAGGTAAAGCGCGGAATCGATCTGGCCGTTGCCGCTATGATGTTCTTCATCGCCACTCATCTGGCACAGGGATTATGGAGCCAATATGCAGCCTGAGAAAATAGAGCACATCTACCAGTCTAATCTGGAACTGTTCAGCCAAGCCAATGTCAATTACCAACAATGGCAGCATGAGCCAATCCTCGATTTCGAGGCGGACGAGCGGATCGGCAAGGAGCTCGGCTGGACAGCTGCGCCGACCAAAAGCCTGTTCATGAAGGTCAAAGGAGGCGGCCACTGCCTGCTGCTGACCCACCGTGACAGCCGACTCAACAGCAAGCTGGTCAAGCAGGTACTGGGCAAGCGGGTATCGGTCTGTAGCCATGACGAAATGATGGCTGCCATTGGCTGTGCGCCGGGTGCAGTGTGCCCATTCAGCCTACCAGCCGATATCACCCTGCTGGTCGACCCTATCGTATACACCTACCAGGAGCTGATGTTCACTCCAGGCAAACCGGACATGACCTTTGCTTTTGCCAGTGCCGATCTCAAGCGGTTACTGGCAACCCTACCCAACCGGGTGTTGTCTCTGCCAGCAAAAGTCGAAGTCTCATCCAATTAATGAATCGAGTAGGAGGAGGCCTCACGGCCTCCGTCCTCTCACACCACCGTACAAGCGTGGGTCGCATACGGCGGTTCCGAATATATTTTCAGTGACTCATACCCATCTCTCAATGAGTACATGCCCA